>NZ_LIRL01000161.1 GCF_001419795.1 Streptomyces niveiscabiei | reverse complement strand
GGTCGCGCGCCTCCAGCCCGGCCAGGAAGTGCCGCCGCAGCGCCTCCACCGGTGCGAGCCCCCGCGCCCGCCCGGCGGTCACCACCTCCGCGGGCTCCCGCTCGTGGTCCGCGAGCCGGTGCAGGACGAGGTCCTCCTTCGCCGGGAAGTACCTGAACAGCGTGGGCTTGGAGATCTCCGCCGCTGCGGCGACCTCGGCGACGGACACCTCGTCGAAGCCCCGTTCGATGAACATCCGTACCGCGATGTCCGACACATCCCGGTACATCCGCTGTTTCTTGCGCTCCCGCAAACCGCTCTCACTCATGCGACGAGCGTACGCAGCGTAGCCCTCACGGGGTCTCATCCGGTGAGCGCGAGCCCCAGGTAGGGGTTGGCTGCGCGGGGGACGGGGAGGCCGAGGACGTCGAGGGCGGCCTTCAGGGTCTGGCCGTACGAGTCGACGGCGCGGCGGACGTTGGGGGCCTCCAGGGCCTCTCTGCTGACGAGGCGATCGAGGTCGATGTAGGCGGAGCGGACGATCTCCAGCCACCGGTACACCAGCCAGTCGTTCTCCCACCCGGCGACCCGCTCCGCCCCGAGCTTCTTCACCCACCGCTCGAACATCCGCTCCCTGATGGCCTGTTTGGTCGGCGTCAGGTGCATGTGCCGGACGAGGTCGTACAGGGGGTCCCCGACGAGCGCCAACTCCCAGTCGATGATGGTGAATTCGGCGGAGTCGTGACGGCGGACGAGGTTCCAGGGGTTGAGGTCGCCGTGGAGGAGGGAGGGAGCCCGGCGGGTGATGTGATGCCGACGCAGCAGCTTGTCCAGCAGGCCGGCCTCGGGCAGACCCACCTCTTTCGCCAACTCGCCTGTCTCTTTGGGTAGTTCGCAGACCAGGCCGACCAGCGAGGAGGTCAACTGCCCGTAGAAATCACGGCTCTCGGCCGCCGCGTCCAGCGACTTCCAGTCCACCCGCGTCAACGCGCACAGCTGGTCCACCAGCGCGTCCGCCTCGAACGGCCGCAGTCCGTCCACCGGATGCCGGGGGGCGCGCTCGGGGTCCGGACCGGCGTACGTGTGGATCGCGAACGGATCGTCGTGGTAACTCTCCCCGAGCGCGAGGACATTGGGCGCCAGCACCGGTACGTCGGAGGCGTGGATGGCGCGCAGCACGGCGTGTTCGTACAGCGGGCGCCGCTCCCGCCGCCGTACGTCGGGGAGTTCACGCCGCACGACGACCGGGAAGCCGATGCCCGGGACCTCGACGACGGTGTTGAGGTGCGAGGCCCCCTTGAACACCTGGTCGGCGCCGGCCGCACCCTCCGCGAGGAGCACGGCCTTCACCTGTTCCGCCCCGAACTCCTCACCGAGCGGCACCCGTTCGGTGTCGAGCCGGCAGTCGAACGCCTTGCCGAGCCAGTCCCGCCCGCTGACCTCACCACCGCGCCGGGCGGCGAGCCAGCGGAACAGCGCCGACTCGATCTCGGCCCGGCCCGGTACGGAACGCAGCCGCAACGGCCGTTCGGCGACCCGCATCGCCCGCTCGACCTCGCGGGTCGCACGGTCCAAGTCCCTTTGCGTGAAAGAGGAGTCGAGGGACCGCGCGGCGCGCATGACGTCAGGGTAGAGGGACTGGGCGCGCTCGAAGTCGAGGTAGTGCCGCAGGTCGGAGTCGAAGCCGGTGACGGCCGCGGGCCGTACCCTGCGCATCGCGGACTCCCAGGCCACGAGCACCTCGCTCCACTGGTGCTCCGGATAGCGCATGCGCACCAGATGGGTGGCGAGGTCCTGCAACGGGTCCCCGAACGTGGCGAGTTCCCAGTCCACGGTGACCACCTCCGCCTCCACCGGGGCGTACGGCAGGATGAGGTTGTCGCGGTGGAGGTCGGTGTGCAGCAGACTGTACGGCCGTTGCGCCATCGTCGGCACCCGCCCGGCGAAGCGCGTCAGCGCGTCCTCCGGGACGCCGAGCGAGCTGAACAGGCCGCCGAAACCACGCCAGTTGGGCAGCCTGATCTGCCGGTCCGCCTCCACGGCAAGGGTCTTGAGGAAGGCCTGGCTGTCGGCACCGTGAGCGGGCCAGCCCGAAGGCAGCGGCGGCAGCACCGTACGCCGTACCCGCGTCATCTGGGCCAGCAGTTCGGTCAGTGCCGACATGAGCCGGGCGTCCACGGGTTTGCCGTCGCCGCAGACCGTCGACAGCGGCACACCCTGCACATAGCTGTGGATGCTGAAGCTCGGGGCGCGCAGCAGGCAGGTCGGCGCGTGGGGCAGATGCGGGCGTACGGCCTTCAGGATCGCGCCCTCGTCCTGCCAGGTCCGGATCACCACCGGCAGCGCCTCGCGCCGTCTCACCCGCACCAGCACGGTCGTACCGGCCTCCTCGCCCAGTCTGTCGGCGAGGAACTCCGGCAGCTCGCACACGTAGTTGTCGTTGTGATGGCCGCTGGCGACCGGTGCCTTGTTCCTGGCGTCCTCGACGAACGACGACAAGGCGGCGCTGGGCTTGATCACTGACCGCTCCGATGGGACGACTCACGCTGGTATGACAGGCACGCGACTTGTGTAACGACCCAGTGGGGACGTGGGTGTAGTCACCACTCCTGGGTGTCTGTCTGTTCGACAGCGCGGGCGGGGAGTCGTTCTGGCATGTTAGTCAACTCCCGTTACACCTGGGTCACTTGGCCAGCGTTCTCCACACCGACTCGAACCATGTCCGCATGCCCTCCACAAAGACGGAGGCGGCCGAGTCCGGGTCGTCGTCGCGCACGTGGTGGGTGAGGGGGGCTCCGAGACCGAGGACGTCGTACGCGTCGATCTCGTCGCCCGAGTCCAGGACGATCAACCGCTCGACCACCGCGTAGGTACCGAACAACGCCGTACGGTCATTCAGCAGGTAGAGCTTGAACGTCGGTGGCAACGGCACGTACTTGATCTCCAGAGAGACCTCGTCGACCGTTCTGCGCGCCTGGAGTTCCGTGAACAGCCGGGTCAGCGAGTCGACATGCTGCTGAGTGATCTTCCGCATCCGTTCCTGGAGCCTTGGATCGTCCGGCGCGTCTCTGGTGCGGGGATACGGCAGTTCACCGGAGGGCAACAGCATCCGCACCGCGATCCGCTCAGGCCTGATCTGTCCGGCGTAGATCCGCCCCACCTGTTCCGTCATGTAGCCGCTCAGCGACTCCGACGTCAACGTGGAGACATCCAGGGCGACTTCGGCCTCCTGGAACGCCTCGTCGAACAGCGGCCTCAGGGACAGGACCCGGCCCTTGCGCCGCGGATCCCCGGAGGATATGAGTGGGGTCTTCAGCACCCGCGATCCACTCCCCTGCCGGGACTGGATCCACCCTTCGCTCGCCAACTCCTTCAACACCCGCTGGACGGTGTCCCGGGAGACCCCGAACTCGTCCGCCAGATCCCGCTGCGACGGCAGGAAACTCCCTACGGGGTAGGCCCCTTCTATGATCCGGGCGCGCAGAACCTCGGCGATCCGCTGAAACTCCCTGCCGCCGCCATCGCCGATCTGCTGCTCGCCCACTCTTCGACCGTACCGCCACCACCCCGCCGACAAACCACTTTCAGTCAAATCAACCGACCAACTGGACTGCCTGTTAAGGGATCTATCGGTCAGGGAAAAACCACTTCACGTCAACCAGTCCAATTGGACTGCTAGTTGCAGGCTTCACCGAGAGTTGTCAGGAGGTGAAAGAGCATGCTCCTGTTGTCCACCCTGACGGAATCCTTCAGCCTGGCGCTGGGCCTCCTGGCCCAGGCACGGCTTGGGCCCTTCGGCGTCTTCCTGTTGTTCTGCCTGGGAGTCGGGCTGCGAGCCCGCCACAGCGGACTCGCGGTCGCCTCGGCCACATTGCTGACGATCCTCATGATCCAGGCCTGAGCAAGGCTTTCCCCACCGCTTACGCCCGTTTCCTGACCGCCACCAGCACCGGCTCCAGCGAGGTGACGACGGCCTCCGCACCCTCGTCGCGCAACAAGCTCCCCTTGAGGTCGTTGCGCGCGTACCCGAGGAACGGCACCCCTGCTCGCCGCGCCGCCTCCAGATCGGTCGGCGTGTCACCGATCATCAGGGCGTCCTCGGGCGCCGAACCCATCGCCCGCAGCGCCTTGTTGAGGCAGTGCGGGTCGGGCTTGAGGAGCTGGAGATCGGCGGTACGGCCGTAGACGTGCGGGGCGAAGCAGGCACTCAGTTCGCGACCGGCCAGGTATTTCCCCACCACCCGGGGGGAGTTGTTGGTGGTGATCGCCATCCGCGCGCCGACCGCCACCCACGTACGGATCAGTGGGTCGGCGTACGGGGTGGGCTGCGCCGAGGTCGCCGCCGTCAACTCCTCTTCTGTGAGCCACTCTTCCAGCTCGACGACGAGGTCGCTGCCGGAACACCGGCTGTCCACGGCACGCAGGACGGCATGGGGGTCCGGGCTGTCGCGCTCCACCTCACTCAACAGCCCCCGCAGACCCCGGAGTTCGAGCCGCTCCACCAGCCCCGCCGCGATATTCGCCGCAGGGTACCCGGCGAAGAGCCTGCACACGGGCCCATCGAAGTCCCAGAGCACGACCCGGGCGCGACCGATCAACTCCTGGACTTTTTCGGTCGCCTTGTCGCCTTCAAGAGCCGCCCGATCCGTCTGTTGCGTATCAGAAGTCACTAGGAGAGTGTCAGGTCTGTCGTGATGGTTTCCCAGAGGGCGTCGAACCACCGCTGCGACTCCTCGACGAACGCCGCGTCGCGCTGGCCGGTGCTCTTCTCGAAGGAGAAGAGGAGGGACTCGGTGCCCCGGACGTCGTACATGTCGAGAAGCACACCGTCGTCGGAGGGCTCTTCGTAGCGCGCGACGGTGTAGTAACCCATCAGCGCTTCCGCCTCGTTGAGCAGATACAGCTTGACGGGAGGGGTGAACGGCAGGGCCCGGAAGGCGACTTGGACGTCCACACCGTGCGAGCGCAACGCGTGGAGGTTGTACCGCAGCACCTGCCCCTGCGCGTTGCGCATCCCCAACCACCGGTCATGCACCGGGTCTTCACCCTCGACCCCACCCACCTGCACCGGAAACGCCAGGTTGATCTTCCGCGAAGGCAGCATGATCCGTACGTCGATCCGCTCCGGCTTCGCGACCCCCGCATGGATCAGCCGCAGCGGCTCCCCCAGTGCCGGAATCAGGCTCTCCGCCGTGAGGCACACCGCGTCGATCCGCACCCGCGAGTCCTGGAACGCCTCCACCAGCCGGGGCGCGAGCGCGACCATCGTCGGGCGGGGTTCGTCGCCCTCGCCCTCAGGGGTCTCGGCGATGCGCGGTGGGCTGCCCTTGCTGACGTTCGTCAGGAGCCCGTCCTCCTGCAAGGCTCGCAGCGCCTGCCGCACGGCGCCCCGTTCGACCCCGAACTCGTCGGCCAACTCGGCCTGGGTAGGCAGCCGGTCACCCGCTTTGAGGTCTCCGACCCGGATCCGTTCCCGCAGATGGTCGGCGATCTCCTGAGGCGAGAGCCTTCTGCCGGCGTCCACTGCCACCTTCCCCTGGGTCGTCACGGTCGAACGGTACAACTCTGATCCATCTTAGGGCAGTTGCCGACAACTTGTTTGAGGGTTGGTGCCAAGTGGGGACAACATCAGTGTAGTTGGTTGCCAACTTGGTCAAGTTGGCAGACCGCCGGCATATCCAAGCCGGTCCGCATCGAGCCGGTCCGCATCCAGCCGGCCCCCGCCAAGAGATCGGCCCCCGTCACAGCACCGCACACAAGGAAGGGGTGAGCCCCATGCCCGTCGCCCTCGTCACCGCCGCCCTCGAACAGGCCGTCCAGTGGAGGTACGGCACGTCAGGCGCCGTCGCCATGCTGCTGATCAGCGTCGGGATCAAGGCCAGGATCCCCACCCTGACGTCGATAGGAGCCGTGCTGCTGGCCGCACTGATGACGACCCCGGCGGTCAACTCGTGAGCTGGAGGTCCGAGCTGATCGTCCCCCACAGCGCGTCGAACCACAGCCGGGACTGCTCGACGAACATGGTGTCGCGCGCCCCGGCCCCCCGCCCGAACGCGAAGAGCATCGACTGCGTGCCCTCCGCGTCGTACGTCTCCACCCGCTCGTCGTTGATGAGTTGCTCGCGCCGCCGCAACGTGTAGTAGGCGAACAGCGCTTCGTCGCCGTTGAGCAGATACAGCTTGACGGGAGGCGTGAACGGCAGTGCGCGGAAGTCGACTTGGACGTCGATGTCGTGCGTCTGCCGCAGCGCGAGGAGGTTGTGCTTGAGGACCTGCCCCTGCGCGTTGCGGTGCAGCAGCCAGTGTTCGCGCAGCCGCCCGGAGACCGAACTGTCCAGCGGGGCGGGGAAAGCGAGCGGGATGCTGCGCGACGGCAGCAGCACCCGCACGTCGACCTTGGCCGGTTTCATTCGCCCCGCGTGGATGTGCCGGAGGGGTTCGCCCATGGCAAGTGTCAGCGAGACGGCGGTCAGGCAGAGCGCGTCGATCCGGACGTGTTCGGCCTCGAACGCCTCGGCGATGCGCGGCGCGAGAGCGACTGTCGTCGGCTGCGGCGGGGCCGCGGGACCGCGCACCTGGAGCCCAACTCCCAGGTCGAGGGCGACAGTTGCGGGTGCGCCCTTGGTCATGTTGGTGAGCAGGTGCTCCGCCTGGAGGATGCGCAGGGCCTGTCGTACGGCCCCGCGCTCGACCCCGAACTCGTCGGCCAACCGGGCCTGCGTAGGCATGCGTTCACCGGGCCGCAGCACTCCGGTCCTGATCCGGGTGCGCAGTTCGTCGGCCACTTCGTGGTGCGACTTCTGTGGCCGCTGTGGCCTTTTCCGTCCATTGACGGAGGCGGGTTCCGGCTCCACGTCGAAACAGTACAACTTCCCGCCATCTTTGGGCAGTTCCCCGGGAGATGGTTATGAGACGCTTCCAAGCGGACATAAGTACAGTGAAGTTGGCTGCCAACTTCAGCTGACATGGTCAACGTGGTCAGACTTTCAGATGGTTGGTCGGGCTCCCTTCCGGAGGGGAGCCGGGAGCCCGCAGACAGACGGCGGCCCTGGCCGCACAGGCACAGCCACAACCGCATACGAGGCACCACCGCACAGCCACAACCGAACATCGCGAGCACAGCCACAACTTCATGAGCACAGCTACGGAACAGTACGGAAGAGTTACGCCGTCAGAAGTACGACCCGAGTACGACCAGTGACCGGAGAGGAGGAACAGCACCATCCCCCTGCGGGGGGCTCGACTCAGAACATGTCCGGGCACCATGGCCGCCCGGACGTACGCAGCAGGGCGTCGGCCTCGCGCACGGCGCCCGCTCGTACCTCCCGCACCCGGTCCAGCGCCGCCAGCCGCGCCACCGACTCGTCGCCGAGCCACACCGACGCGAGGTCGGTCACGTCCAGCGCGAGGTCGGCGCCCCGGGTGCTCCTGGTGCAGGACGCACCCCCGGGTGACGCCGAGAGCAGGAACCGTCCGCCCGCGAGCCCGGCCGGGTCGTCCACCTCCAGTACTACCTCTCCGGTGGTGTCGTACGTCCGTGCCTCCAGAGCCCGTGGGACATCCAGGAGCCGTACCCACAGCCAGTCCCCGAGCTGGGTGATCCGCGCGGCGCGGGGGTCCGGCAGGAAGCGGGGCAGCAGGTCGCCGGGGCCGCGCCAGCCCGACTTCACGGTGACCACCCAGTCGATGGAGCACAGGAAGTGCCACAGCGCGCGCTCCGCCTCAGGAGTTACGCCGATCAGCCACTTCACGGTCAGCGTGTTCGCGGCCTGGCCACCACCGGTCCACGCGTCGTCGACCTCGTACGCGACCAGCCCGTCGATCCGCCCCGCGCCCCCGCCTGCGCCCCCGTCTGCGCCCTCGCCCGCAGGCGACCGGTACGCCACGTACGTCGGCACCGGCCGCTCGCCCTCGTACGTCCGTAGTACCCCGGTATCACGGTCCCACCACTGCTGGTCGCGGCTGACCGCGCCGGCCTGCCCGCGCCGTACCCGCTCGTGCAGCTCGGGCCCGGCCTTGCGGACCTCCTCAGGCTCCAGCACCTCGATCCGGCCCCCGCACTCGGGCGCGGCCCACCGCGGGTCGAGCCCCGTGCGCGGTACGTCGATGCTCCACTCGGCGACCGACGTCGCCGGCCCGAACCCGTACCGCCCGTAGATCGGGTACTCGGCGGCGATCAGCGTGGCCACCACGTCGCCCCGCTCCTTCGCGGCGGCGAGGTCCTCCCGCATGATCCGCGACAGCAGGCCGCGCCGCCGGTGCGTGGGCAGCACCGCCACGTTGGAGATCGCGTCGGCGGGTACGACCGCCCCGCCCGGCACGGTCAGCTCCTGCGCGAAGGAACGGTACGTCGCGACGACCCGGTCGCCCTCGAACGCCCCGTACGCCCGCGCCCCCTCGTCCGCGACGCGCCGCGCCTCGACGTGCGGCGCCGAGACCGCGGAGGACCGCAGGAACCCGACGTTCATCGCGCGCAGCCACTCGTGCCGCTCGCTCTCGGCGATCAGCCGGACGGCAATAGGTTCACTGTCAGCAGGTTCACTCGCAGCAGGTTCACTCGTCATACCTCCACGCTATGCACCCTGAGGACTACGCCTCCAGCAAATTGCCGCCCGCCCTCACCCCAGCAGGTCCTCCACCTGCGCCTCACCCTCCCGATACCTGCGGGTGATCTCGCCCCCGCAGTCGTCCGCCGCCCGCTGCAAGCCCTGCCGCCGCCGGGAGACCTCCTGCTCGTACCTCTCCAGTCTCCCCATCGCCTCGCTCAGCTCCCCGTCCGTACGGGCGGACAGGTCCGACAGCTCGACCTCGCCCAGCATCTCCGCGGCCAGCTTCCGGTACTCCTCCCCCTGGGGCGTACCGAGGGTGACGTGCCGGGCGGAGGAGCGGTACCGGGCCGGCCCGTCCGCGAGGATCTCCGAGAGCCGCTCCACCACGCCCCCCACCACCGCGGTCCCCCGGCAGGCCAACTCGGCCCGCAGAATGTCGATACGCCCCTGCAACAGCCGCCGTACGTAACTGAGATCGGCCTCGTCGCGCAGCGCGTCCCGGCGCAGGTCGCGCAGCTCGGCCAGGCTGAGCCGGGTCAGGTCGTACTCCTCGTACCGCGTACCCGATGTACTGAGTGTGCTCATCCGCCTCTTACCGTCCCCTCGACCGTCCCCTCGACCGGGCGTGTGGGAAGCATGGTGCCACCCCAAGTGGCCGCTATGTGACCGAGTGCCCCCGAACGGCCCCAGATGGGGGGCTTTAGCCACCCGGTACGCCCCTGGAGCTACCCGGTTACGACCGTGGAGCCACGCGGCGTGACCCCGGGGAGCCACCCGGCACGAACCGGCGCAGCAGCCCTGCACGACCCGGCGCAGCCGCCCGCGCAGCACCCGGCATCATGGACCCATGCGAGCAGTGGTGCAGAGAGCGGACGGCGCGAGTGTGGTCGTCGAGGGCGAGACGGTCGGCGGGTTCGAGGGCGAGGGCCTGTGTGTCCTGGTGGGGGTGACCCACGACGACACGAAGGAGAAGGCGGCCCAGCTGGCCCGGAAGCTCTGGTCGATCCGCATGCTGGCGGACGAGAAGTCGTGCAGCGACATCGCCGCCCCGCTGCTGGTGATCAGCCAGTTCACGCTGTACGGCGACGCGCGCAAGGGCCGCCGGCCCACGTGGAACGCGGCGGCCCCCGGCGACGTCGCCGAGCCCCTCGTCGAGGCCGTCGTATCGGAACTGCGTGCGCTGGGTGCAACGGTGACCACGGGCCGCTTCGGAGCCCAGATGCGGGTATCCCTCACGAACGACGGCCCGTTCACGGTACTGCTGGAGATGTAGGTACCTACCCCTGCGGAGCTACCCGCGAAGCCACCTCCGGAGGAACCCCGCAGAGCTACCCCTACGGTGCTACGACGACCTCCTGGGCCGCAGCCGTCTTCTCCCCCACCACCAGCTCCGCATCCACCGGCACATTCCGCTTCACCAACGCCAGCGCGATAGGCCCGAGTTCATGGTGCCGGGCGGTGGTCGTCACGAACCCGATCTTCCGCCCGTCCTCCCCCTCCGCGGCGAGCCGGATCTCGGCCCCCCGCGCCGGCAACTGCACCTCGCTGCCGTCGAGATGGAGGAAGACGAGCCGCCGGGGCGGCTTGCCGAGGTTCTGGACGCGGGCGACGGTCTCCTGCCCCCGGTAGCACCCCTTCTGGAGGTGGACGGCGGTCCCGATCCACCCCAGCTCGTGCGGGATGGTCCGGTGGTCGGTCTCGAACCCGACCCGGGGCCGGTGCTGCTCGACGCGCAGCGCCTCGTACGCGAGGAGCCCGGCGGCATCGCCCACCCGCCCCGCGAACTCTTCCAGCTCCTCCCGGGGCAGGAAGAGATCACGCCCGTACGGCGTCTCCCGCACCACGACGGACCCCGGCACCTCGGCCACGGACCCGGCCGGCAGATGCACGACGGCGAAGTCGGCGGTCCGGTCCTCGACCTCGACGCGGTAGAAGAACTTCATCGACTCGAGGTACGCGATCAGCGCCTCCTGCGACCCGGGCTCGACGTGCGCCCACACGGTCGCCCCGTCGTCGACGAGGTACAGCGCGTGCTCGATGTGCCCGTTCGCGGAGAGGATCAGCGCCTCGGTGGCGACGCCCGCGGCGAGGTCGCTCACATGCTGGGTGAGCAGCAGATGGAGCCAGGCCAGCCGGTCGTCCCCGGTGACGGCGACGACGCCCCGGTGCGACAGGTCGACGAACCCCCGCCCGTCGGCGAGCGCCCGTTGCTCCCGGAACAGCTCCCCGTAGTGGGCGGCGACACCGTCGTCCACACCCTCCGCGGACACCGCACCCGGCAAGGACAGCAAGGGACTCTTCATGGCCCCAACCCTACGACGCGGCCCCCGCGACCCGGCGAGGCTCCCGCCCCTCCGCTACTCCTTGTCCTTCGCCGAGCACTCCTGGCACCGCCCGAAGATCGCGAAGTGCTTCATGTCGGTCTCGAACCCGAACCGCTCCCGCAGCGCGTCCGTGAACACGGCCGCGACCTCGACGTCCGCCTCGATCACGCGATCGCAGTCGCGGCACACGAGATGCAGATGATGGTGCCGGTCGGCGAGGTGGTAGGTCGGCGCGCCGTGCCCGAGGTGCGCATGACTCACCAGCCCCAACTCTTCCAACAGCTCCAGCGTCCGGTAGACCGTGGAAATGTTGACCCCCGACGCCGTCTTCCTCACTTCCACGAGGATGTCGTCGGGGGTCGCATGCTCCAGCGTGTCGACAGCTTCCAACACAAGCTGCCGCTGCGGCGTCAGCCGATACCCACGCTGCCTGAGGTCGCTCTTCCAGTCGGTGCTCACCACACTGGAGAGTCTAGGACTACTTGAAGAAAGCGATCCCGTCATCCGGCATGTCCTGCGGGAGGGCCTTGGCCCAGCGGGCCACGTCCTCCGGGGTGACGACCTTCTTGAGGTGCGCGGACATGTACGGCCGGAGTTCTACGTCGGGAGTCTGCTTCTCGCCGACCCACATGAGGTCGCTCTTGACGTACCCGTACAGCCTCTTACCACCGGTGTACGGCCGGGAGGCACCCGTACGGGCTACGGCGTCCGTGACCAGGTCGATCTGGGGCTGCTTGGCCGCCAGCTCGCCGTACCAGATCTCTACGACGCCGTCGTCACGGACCATCGTGACCTCGACCTTGCGGTTCGCGTCGATGCGCCAGAAGCCGTGCTCGGACTCCAGGGGGCGGACCTTGTTGCCGTCGCCGTCCAGTACCCAGGTATGAGAGGTGTACTCCAGGAAGTCACGGCCGTCCTGGGTGAAGGACACCTCCTGGCCGAAGTTGCACTTCTCCGAGCCGGGGAAGTCGTGCACGCCCGCGCCGGCCCACTGGCCGAGGAGGAACGTCAGCGGGAGGAGGTCCTTGTGCAGGTCGGACGGGATCTCGATCATCAGGCTTCCTGGTCGGACGGGGTCAGCGCTGGCCCTGGTACAGCTTCTTCACGGTCAGCCCGGCGAACGCGAGCACGCCGACGCAGACCAGGACGAGGAGAGCTTCGAAGAAGACTTCAAGCACGGGGTGCTCCTAGAGGCGCGATTCAGGTACACAAGGCCGGACCCCAGCTTACGCCGCCGGGGTCCGGGCCTCTCATCGGGCCAGCGGCAGGCTCTGGAGGCCGCACCCTTCGACCGTTCACCGGAGTCCCCCGACGCCCGGCGGCAGATCGGCGAGCGCGGCTTCCAGAAGGTGGACGATCTCGCCATTGACCGACCTGTGGTCTCGCTTCGCCTGTGCAGCGAGGCGGTCGTGAAGTTCGACGGGGAGCCGGACGGTGATGCGTTTCTCTTCATCCATGCCGCCAATGTAGTTGTCAGAGCACAGATAGCTGACATAGGTTTGACGTCATGACGATGCCTAATAGGCATTCTAAGGACGCCGGGTACGCCCGGTACACCTACCGGCTGCGCGTGTCGTCGACCGCCCGCAGAGCGCTCATGGCGGAGTGGGGTCGGTGCCGTTGGGTCTGGAACGAGTGCGTGGCACGGTCGAAGAAGGCCCACGCCGAGAGCGAGCCATGTGGTCCCGCGAAGCTGGACAGGATACTGACCGAGGCCCGCGCCCGCACTCCGTGGTTGGCCGAAGGGTCCGCCATCACTCAGCAGCAGACCATCAGAGACTTCGGCAAGGCCCGCACGAAGGCGATGAAGGACATCAAGGACCGACTACCCCCGCATCGCCGGGCCGGGATGCCCCGGCACAGGAAGAAGCGCGATGCCCTGCCCACCTTGAACTACACCCGGCGCGGGTTCCGCCTGAAGGACGGGCGCCTTCACCTCGCCGGGAACATCGCACTGACCGTGGTGTGGTCGAGGGACCTTCCCGCTGTCCCGTCCAGCGTGCGTGTGTACCAGGACGCCTTGGGTCACTGGTACTGCTCGTTCGTCGTCCCCGCCGAAGTGCGGCCCTTCCCTGAAACGGGTGCGGTGATCGGGGTGGACTGGGGTGTGCGGGAGACCGCGACCACCACCTCGGACGCCTACGACCTCCCTCATCCACAGCACGGAGGAAAAGCGCGGGCGAAGCTGGCGAAGTACGACCGGATGATGGCCCGCCGCAAACCCGCCGGAGGACAGTCGGCTTCCAAGGGATACCGCGAGGCGAAGAGGCTACGAGCGAAGACGTACCGGAAGATCGCCAGACAGCGGCAGGACACGGCTCGCAAGTGGGCCAAGCGCGTCGTACGCGATCATGACGCCGTCGCCGTCGAGGACTTCCGCCCGAAGTTCCTAGCGAAGACGACCATGGCCAGGAAGGCCGCTGACGCAGCCATCGGTGCCACCAAGTCGGCGCTGCTGGAGATGGGACGCAAGCACGGGAGAGACGTATACCTCGTCAACTCCGCGCACACCACAATGGATTGCGCGTCGTGCGGAGCAAGAACCAAGCACGCACTTCCGCTGTCGGAACGTACCTACACCTGCACCGCATGCGGAGTTTCCTCGCCCAGGGACAAGAACTCCGCCCGCGTGATGCTCGTCCGGGCTGGTCTGGCCCCGGCTGGTGCCGAGGGTGTGAGACCTCCGGAAGCGACGCTCCCGGAGGCGGCCTGAGCCAGGAATCCCCTTCCGCGAGGAAAGGGAGCAGTCAAGACTTGATACCGAGGAGGAAGGCGGCCCAGGAGTCGGCGGCGAAGAGGAGGGAGCCGGCGGAGGGGTCCTTGCTGTCACGGACGGGGACGAGGGAGGGGAAGCTGTCGGAGACTTCGAGGCACTCGCCGCCGTCGTTGTTGCTGTAGGAGCTCTTGCGCCACGCGGCCGTGCTCAACAGGTCGTCTGAGACTTCGAGGCACTGGCCGCCATCGTTGTTGCTGTAGCTGCTCTTGCGCCACGAGACGCTGCTCAAGTCGATGGATCGCACGGCAATTCCTCCAGCAGACGCATGATGAACTGTCGTGTCTCGGCGGGGCTGTACGCCAAGTCACGTACGGCATCATAGGCGCGGTTAAACGCCTCAACCCTGCTGGTTTCCTCGATCAGTTCGCCCTGTGCGTCGTTCTCCGAGTAGGCGACGATCTTCCCGTCCGGCAGTTGCAGGAACATCATGTCGGTGTTGACCAGACCGTGGCGTCCCGTGCCGAACGGCAGCACCTGAATGCTGACGTCGGGCAGCTCCGACACCTCCAGCAGGAATTCCAGCTGCCTGCGCCACTCCGCCAGGTCCGTCAGCGGATTGCGCAGGACCGCCTCCGACATGATCGACCGGAACGGCACCGGGTTCGCCGGGTTGAACAGCGCTCGCTGACGTCCGAGTCGCGCTTCGATCTGCCGCTCCAGTTCCTCCCCCTCGTACCCACCGGCGATCAGCGCCGCCCGCGCGTACCCGGCGGTCTGGAGCACGCCCGGCGGCGTAGTCGGCCCGTAGTGCCACAGAGCTACGGACTTCTCCTCCAACTCCATGTACGGCCGGTACTGCCACTTGAACTGGTTCTTGTCGGCGATCGCCAACTCCCACAGGATCAGCAGCTTGTCCCCCGTCCCGTAGTAGGTGTCGAGGTCCTGGACCACATCGGGTCCCCCCAGCAGAATCCCGTTCTCCATCCTGCTCAGCAGGGACTGGTCCCACCCCACGTCCTCCGACAACTTCCTTAAAGAGACCTCCTTTTCGAGCCGCGCCTTCTTCAGCTCCTGCGCGAACCGCTCCCTCGGCCCCCCGCTCCGCCCCGTGATCGGCCTCCTGGCTGGCATCGCCTTCCCACCCTCCTGCTGCCTTTGGACATTCCCGCGTTGCCTTTGCGCCTGTCCGGGGTGCGAAGGCGTCCCCGCAGGGGCCATCCTCGTACTACCCAGGAATGCGCAGAGTAGTACAACAGCCGCATTCCGTATAGATGTTGGGCGAAAGGATGTAAACCCATGGAACCCGGAACCCTCCTCTACGACCCCACGACCGACAAGGTGGGGGAGTTCCAGGCCCGCGACGGCAAGTACGCGATGCTCCGCCCCGTCGGCGGCGGCATCGAGTGGCAGGCCGACCCCGACACCCTCCGTCCCCCCACCGACAGCGAGCGCATCGGCGCCGGCGTGAAGGCGGCGAACGTCCAGGCGGCCCGCAAGTACCCGCTGTTGGAGCCGACCGTGGACATCACGAAGGTCCCCGAGCCGCACCCGAACTGCGCGAGCTGCGCGGACCTCGTGCAGCTCGCGCGCAAGGCCGGCGAGGAGAAGGACTTGAGCGCGGAGGTGGACGCGCGGGTCCTGATGAGGCGTCACCACGAGCAGGCGCACCCGGCGTGACGCGGCGCCCGGAGCCCGGTCAGATCCAGGAGGTGTACCCGGCGTACGCGGTTCCCCCGCCCGCGTTGCCGTGGACGCCGACGGCCGAACTCGTCACCGTAGAGCGCGAGTTGCCGTCGAGACCGGTGACTCGTGGTCGCCGGGTGCGGCGCAGAGCGAGGCGGCTGTTGCGTGAGGACGCGTTCTGGAGCGGTGTGCTGACCGCGCTGAGCGTCGCCACGCTGGTCGTGGTGATCGCGGCGACGGCGGCGTAGGCCGCATTACGCTGCACGGCATGTCCAAGAAGCTGGTTATCAAGGTGACCGCGGGTGCCGATGCCCCCGAACGCTGCTCACAGGCCTTCACCGTGGCCTCGGTCGCGGTGGCGAGCGGGGTGGAGGTGTCGCTGTGGCTCACCGGGGAGTCCGCGTGGTTCGCGCTGCCGGGGAAGGCCGCGGAGTTCGAACTCCCGCACGCGGCGCCCCTTCCGGACCTCCTCGACACGATCCTGTCCGCCGGTCGGGTCACGCTGTGCACGCAGTGCGCGGCGCGGCGGGACATCACGGAGAAGGACGTGATCGAGGGGGTGCGGATCGCCGGGGCGCAGGTGTTCGTGCAGGAGGCGCTCGGGGACGGGGTTCAGGCGCTTGTGTACTGAGCGTGTAACGGGGGTGTCATAGGCGGGAGTTGAGCGGAACGCGGGGGCGCCGGGGGCGCTCATCACAGGCGTAAACGGCACGCCCGTACCGACGTTGGGGAAGAAACACGATGCGCGTTCAGAAGCTCACCATCGCCGCCATTGCCGTCGCCGCCGGTCTGTCTCTGACCGCGTGCGGCTCCAGTGACAGCACGGCCAAGAACGACCCGTCGCCGTCTGCCTCCAACTCCGCTGCGGCGACGGGGGGTTCGGGTGCGGCCGGGTCGACGACCGGGGGTTCGGGTGCGGGCGGGTCGGCCACCGGCGGGTCCGGTTCGGGGTCCAACGCGTCGGCGACAACCGGCGGTTCGGGTTCGAGCGGTTCGAGTTCGAGCGGCTCCACCACCGGAGGTACTGGCTCCAACTCCGCTTCCAAGAGCGGCCGTTGCGGCACCGACTCGCTGGCGATCACGGCATCCGACAACACGATCGGAGGCGACAGCACGCGCACGGTCGTCGTCACGCTGAAGAACAAGAGCGGCAAGTCCTGCACGATCTCGGGTTACGCGGGCGTCGACCTGAAGACCAACTCCGGGACGATCTCCGCGAAGCGCAGCGGCCAGCAGACCGGCGCCGTGACCCTCAAGAGCGGCGCGGAGGTCTTCTTCCCGGTCTTCTACCCGGCCAACGACTCCGGCGGCTCCGGTGTCCGCATCACCGGTCTCCTCGTCACCCCGCCGAACGACACCCGTACGGTCTCCCTCGCCTGGCCGGGTGCCGCCTCCCTCCCCGTCACCGAGGGCGGCGGCGCCTCGGTCAAGGTCGGCCCCATCGGCAGCGCGGGGCAGGGCAGCTGATACCTGAGCAGCTCATACCTGAGATGTACCCGGTGACTCCCCTGACTCCCCTGGGGTGACTCAGGGGCTGACGCGGCCGGGGGCGGGGTATACCCCCGGCTCCGCCCTCAGCCGTGCCGCGTCCTGCCCCGGGGGCAAGCCGTACTCGCTCCGGTACTCCCGGTTGAACTGGGTAGCGCTGGAGTACCCCACCGCGTGGGCGACCTGCGCCGCGGACTCCCCCTCGCTGAGCAGCCTGCGCCGCGCCTCCTGCATCCGCAGCCGCTTCTGGTACTTCAGGGGCGTCATACCCGTAGCCGCCTTGAAGTGCCGGTGCAGGCCGGCGGCGCTCATGTGCGCGACCGCCGCGATCTCCTCGACGCTCAGCGGCTGGTCGTACCGCTCCTTGATCCACCGCGCGGCGACCCGGACCCGGGAGGTCGCCGAGTCCGTGAGGAACGCCTCCCGCAGCAGGGGGCCGAGGTCGCTGCGCAGCAGGCGGTACAGGATCTCGCTCTCCGTGCGCGCGGCGAGGGGGCCGATGTCCTCGGGTGAGTCGAGCAGCTCCACCCAGCGGGCTACGGCGTCCGCGAGGGCGGGGGTGAGCGCCGTACTGACCAGGCCCTGCGGGGCGGGGCGGGCGTACCCCCTGTCCCTCCTGGCCTCCCCGTCCTCCGTGTACCCCTCGTAGCTCTCCAGTTCCATGAGCAGCTCGGTCACCGTGCCCGCGTCGAGGCGGAGGACCGCCGACCGGTACGGCACCTTCACCAGGTCGACGACCGCCGGCAGGTGCAGCGGCGTGAACAGCAGCTCGCCGGGGCCCGCGATCGCGGTGACGTCCCCGGACGTGACCCTCTTCGCGCCCTCGACGACGAAGCAGATCATGGGTTCGTAGAGGCGGTCGATGGACTTCCACTCCTCGTCGACCCCGGCGAGCAGGAGGTGGGGGACGGCCGTGTCACCCCCGGGTACTACGAGGTGACGTCCGATGGCGGCGGCGAGACGGTCGAGCACGACGCGATCCCTTGGCTGAGGGGGCTGAGAGGATCAGGCAAGTTTATGAGACTGCTGCCCCATGCCGCCGGGCCGCCCGCTCCGTAGCGTCGAGGGCATGGCAGAGAACACCGCGAAACTCCCCCTCCGCACCCTCGGCACCCAGGGTCTGACCGCCGGCGCGATCGGTCTCGGGACGATGGGGATGACCGTCGCCTACGGGCCCAGCGACGAGCAAAGCAGCATCGCGACCATCCATCGGGCGTACGACCTGGGAGTTACTCTCTTCGACACCGCCGAGATCTACGGCCTGGGTACGGGGAGCAACGAGCAGCTCCTCGGCCGCGCGGTCGCCGGTTTCCGTGACGAGGTCCTCCTCGCGACGAAGTTCGGCTTCGACCTGTCCGACCCGAGCCGTATGTGGTCCCACCTCGACAGCCGCCCCGAGAACATCCGCAAGGTCACCGAGGCCAGCCTCCGCCACCTCGGCACCGACCACATCGACGTCCTCTACCAGCACCGCGTCGACCCCGACGTCCCCATCGAGGACGTCGCCGGCACGGTCGGCGAGCTGATCGCCGAGGGCAAGGTCCGCTTCCTCGGCCTCAGCGAGGCGGGCCCCGACACGATCCGCCGCGCCCACGCCGTACACCCCGTATCGGTCCTCCAGACCGAGTACTCCGTCTTCGAACGCGCGGTGGAGGTCGAAATCCTCCCCCTGCTACGGGAGTTGGGCATCGGCTTCGTCCCGTACTCCCCCCTGGGCCGAGGCTTCCTCACCGGCGCGGTCAAGCCGGCCGCCGAATACCCCGAGGACGACATGCGCCGCGCCGACGAACGCTGGCAGCCGGGCAACTACGAGAAGAACCTGCAAGCGGTAAGGGAGTTGACGACTCTCGCGGAGTCAAAGGAAGCCACGGCACCCCAACTCGCCCTCGCCTGGCTCCTGTCACAGGGCGAGGACATCGTCCCGATCCCCGGCACCCGCACGCCGACCCGCCTGGCAGAAAACGTAGCCGCAGCCGAACTCCCCCTCACCCAGGCCGACTTGACCCGCATCGACGAAATCCTCCCCCACGGCTCGGCAGGCTCCCGCTACCCGGAGTCCGTGATGCCGACCTGGAAGTAACCCCTGCCGGGACACCGGAGCAACCCACCCCACGGGGGTACAGCCGTTCAGCACAACCCCCCTCTAGCCTGGTCGTTCGAGGCGAAGACGGAGGTACCGCGTGGCGGAGAGAAGCGCTGAGCCGTGTCCGGCCGCGTTGCCCGAGGCGGTGGCTCCGGCCACGGGAACCCTGTTCGCCGCGCTCTACGGCACACAGACCCCGTACCCGTGGCACGACCCCGAGAACGACCCCTACCAGCTCTTTCATCAGCGCTCGCTCGCCATGGGGTGGCTGGATGTGCTGTGGGGGATGAACGACGCCGGTTCCGGGCATCCGCAACGTGCCGCCGGGGACCCGGAGTTGATCGCCTGGTTCCAGGTCGGGGCGGCTGTGGTGAGCGGGGAGCGGCCGTTGCCGGTGCGGCCGTTTCTGGGGTGTGCCGGGAGTGTGGTGGAGCGGATCGGGGCTGCGGAGGTCTCCGTCGTCCAGCTTCTGCTTCCGCTCGGGTCGATCGACGTCGCCTCGCGGCCCGCGTACGCGGCGGTGCCCTCGATGCTGACGCGGGAGTGGTTCCGGGCGGGTGATCCGGCGGCGCGGACGCCGGTGGAGGTGGTCGTCGCCAGCGGGCAGGACGAGGTGATCGGGGAGCTGCCGCGCTGCCTCGCCGAGCTGGAGCAGGACGTGTTCACTCTCCGGTCGTACTCCCCGGGAGGTACCTCTCCGGAGTTCCGGCCGTCCTCCTCTGGACGTACCTCTCCGGAGCCACCCTTCGACGACACCTTCTGGGGTGGTCCACTCCGTCACACCCTGGCCCTCCACGGCGACCTCGCCGCCTGGTCGTACGACGCCGTCGGCTGGCTCGGGGAGGCCCTCGCCGAGCTCGCCGCGCGTCTCGGTGGGCGTGCGCCTCTGCTGGTCACGGTGAGGCGTAGTACCTGAGAGCTACCGGGGGCGCTTCTTGCCGTCCAGTTCGTCCCACCACTCGTCGGACTTGGGGTCGCCCGAGGGGTCGTCCCACCAGCGGTCCTCGGGGCCCCGGCGGTTCGCCACGATCGCCGCGAGCGGGGGGATCAGCATGGCCACCACGCACATCCCCACAGCGACGGGCATCGACCAGAGC
Source organism: Streptomyces niveiscabiei (assembly GCF_001419795.1). GTDB lineage: Bacteria > Actinomycetota > Actinomycetes > Streptomycetales > Streptomycetaceae > Streptomyces > Streptomyces niveiscabiei. The sequence goes on along the minus strand of NZ_LIRL01000161.1, from coordinate 17,044 downwards.
CGCACGACACCCCACGCCAGTACGAAGAGCCCGATACAGGTCCCCATCATGGCGAAGTACACGTGCCGCCGCCGTGCGTACATACCTCCAGGGTAGTCCCGCAACGGAGTGAGGGCCGTACCCCGAGAGGTACAGCCCTCACTCCTGCGTACGACGCTGCTCAGACCGCGATCGCGACCTCGGCCAGCCCGCCCTGCTGGGCGACGACCGTGCGGTCGGCCGTGGCGCCGGGGACGAGGGCGCGGACGGTCCAGGTGCCTTCGGCCGCGTAGAAGCGGAACTGACCCGTGGCCGAGGTGGGGACCTCCGCCGTGAACTCGCCGGTCGAGTCCAGGAGACGGACGTAACCGGTCACCGGCTCACCGTCGCGCGTCACCTGGCCCTGGATCGTGGTCTCACCGGGCTTGATCGTCGAGGCGTCGGGGCCGCCGGCCTTCGCTCCACACATGCTGCTACTCCAGTACTAGGTCGGGACTACCTGAGAGCTACTTGTTGGCGCCGAGCTCGATCGGGACGCCGACGAGGCTGCCGTACTCGGTCCAGGAGCCGTCGTAGTTCTTGACGTTCTCGACACCGAGCAGCTCGTGCAGCACGAACCAGGTCAGCGCGGAGCGCTCACCGATGCGGCAGTACGCGATCGTGTCCTTCGCGAGGTCGACCTGCTCCTCGGCGTACAGCTCCTTCAGCTCGTCGTCCGACTTGAAGGTGCCGTCGTCGTTCGCGTTCTTCGACCACGGGATGTTGCGCGCGGACGGGACGTGGCCCGGACGCTGCGACTGCTCCTGCGGCAGGTGCGCGGGGGCGAGCAGCTTGCCGGAGAACTCGTCGGGCGAGCGCACGTCGACGAGGTTCTGCGAGCCGATCGCGGCGACGACGTCGTCACGGAAGGCGCGGATCGCCGTGTTCTGCGGCTTCGCCTTGTAGTCGGTGGCGGTCCGGACGGGGACCTCCTCGACCAGCTCGCGCGCGTCCAGCTCCCACTTCTTGCGGCCACCGTCGAGCAGCTTCACGTTCTCGTGGCCGTACAGCTTGAAGTACCAGTAGGCGTACGACGCGAACCAGTTGTTGTTGCCGCCGTAGAGGATCACCAGCGTGTCGTTGGCGATGCCCTTCGCGGACAGGAGCTTCTCGAAGCCCTCCTGGTCGACGAAGTCGCGGCGGACCGGGTCCTGGAGGTCCTTCGTCCAGTCGATCCGGATGGCGTTGCGGATGTGGTTCTTCTCGTACGCCGTCGTGTCCTCGTCGACCTCGACGATCGCGATGTCGGCGTTGTCGAGGTTGGCCTCGACCCAGTCGGCGTCGACCAGGACGTCGCTGCGGCTCATGCTCGTTCTCCTCCGGGGCAGTTGCGGCGGGGGTGTGCGAAGTGCGGATGCGGGCGCGCCAGTTGACCGGTCGCAAGGAGCGGGAGCGGCGCGCGATGCCCAGAAAAAGGGCCGGCGAGTTTCAGGAAGCGATACAGAGCATGGCGGCGACGCGGCACAGGTCGACTGCCCGCCGCTTCGTGAGATCCGCCTGACGCTTCATGGACTCGATCGTAGGGACGGATCGGGCATGCTGTCACCGGTGTGTCGTATGGCGAGACGCGATCGTCCGGATACCGAGACCGATCACCTTCCAGGGGGTACCTGGGTATTAGACGTCTACACCCCGAGGGGTCCCGTATCTACGGTACGGACACCCCCGTCTCGCCCCTCGGACGTAGGCCCGTACGACCCCTACCCCGCGAGTCGTACGTTCGACCCCTTCACCGTGATCTCCACGCCGCTCTGCGCCGGGGTCACCTTGTCGAGCTGGATGCCGCCCGGCAGGTTCTCGATCTTCTGCTCGAAGTCGGTGATCTTGCGGGCCTCGTTCTCGGGGGCCTCTACGCCGCCGAAGCTGGGCATGTCGTCGGCGTGGACGCGGACGGTGTCGCCGTCGACGGTCACCGAGCTGAGGACGTACACCGGCTGGGGGAGCTTCGTGCCGAGCACCGTCGCCTCGACCGCGACCTTGATCTTGCCGTTGCCGCCGTCCGACAGGCCGACGACCTCGGCCTCCACGCCGTCCATGACCCGCGTCGGCTCCGACTTCGCGGCCTTCAGCAGCTCCGCGTACGAGATGCTCGCGGTGCCCGTCGCGGACGTCGCCGTCGCCGAGCTGAAGCTGGAGTCGAAGTCGACGCCCTTCATGCTGGCCTTGAGGTCGTCGATGCGGATGCTGCCGCTGCTGGTGCCCGTCGCCGCGTCGTACTGCTTGATGCCGACCTCGACGTCGTCGAGCTGTCCGCCGAGCGCCTGCGTGAGGAACGGGAAGCCCTTGATGGACACGTCGGGCGTCGCCGCGAGCCCCTCGGTCGTCCTCAGCTTGTCGGCGGCCTCGCCCTCGGCGAAGTTCACCGCCAGCCGGTCGGCGAGCACGAAGAGGCCGCCCAGGACGACGACAACGATCAGAAGTATGCGAAGGCCGCGCATTGCTGTGGTTCCCCCAGTGAGTGCTGACCGGGGGTATGTGAGACCCCTGGTCCTTACGGCCACCCACGGTAACCCTCTGGGCAAGCGTTCTCGGAGACTGTCGAGGGGTTTTGACATCCTCCCCTCCCCGATGGGAGGGGATTTCTGGCTCAGGCTGCCTTCGGGAGCGGCGCTCCCGAAGGTCTTCCGCCGTCAGTACCAGCCGGGGTGAGACCAGCCCGGACGAGCATGACGCGGGCGGAGTTCTTGTCCCTGGGGGACACGGCTCCGCACGTGGTGCACGCGTAGGTTCGTTCGGAGAGGGGGAGTGCGTGCTTGGTTCTCGCACCGCACTCGGAGCAGTCCATCGTGGTGTGGGCGGGGTGCACGAGGTGCACGATGCGGCCGTGTTTGCGGGCCATCTCGGTCAGCGCGGTCCTGGTCGCGCCGATCGCGGCGTCGGCGGCCTTGCGGGCCATCGTGGACTTCGCGAGGAACTTCGGCTTGAAGTCCTCGACGGCGAGCTGGTCGAAGTCACGCACGACCGCCTTGGCCCACTTGCGGCCGGTGTCCTGCCGCTGCCGGGCGACCTTCTTGTGGACCTTCGCTGCCGCGCGGGACGCAGCCCGGTAGCCCTTCGACGCGGCCTTCCCGCGCGCGGGTTTCCGCCTGGCCATCTGCTTCTGGTACCGGGCGAGTTTCTGTGCGGCGGTCTTCCCGTGTTGTGCGTGGGGGAGGTCGTGCGCGTCGCTGGTGGTGGTCGCGGTCTCCTTCACACCCCAGTCGATACCGATCGCCCGGCCCGTCGCGGGCAGCGGCTCGATGGCCGTGGCGACGACGAACGAGGCGTACCAGTGGCCGAGGCTGTCCCGGTACACCCGGACCGAGGTGGGGTCGGTGGGCAGGCCGCGGGACCACACCACGGTCAGGACGATGCCGCCCGCGAGGTGGAGGCGGCCGTCCTTCAGCCGGAAGCCGCGCCGTGTGTAGTTCATCGACGGCAGGGCGTCGCGCTTGCGTTTGATGCGGGGCATCCCGGCGCGCTGTCGCATCGGCAGCCCCGCCTTGATGTCCTTCAGCGCTTTGGCGCGGGACGTACCGAAGTCACGGATGATCTGCTGCTGAGGCACGGAGGAGCCTTCGCGCAGCCATCCCATGGCGGTACGGGCCTCGGTCAGCATTCTGTCGAGCTGCGCCGGACCGCACGTCACCTTGCCGGCGACGTCCTTGTTCAGGCCGTGGACCTTGCGGGACATCGCCACGCACTCGTTCCACACCCACCGGCAACGCGCCCACTCCGCATCGAGTCCGGCGCGCGCTGTGGACGACACACGGAGGCGATAGGTGTACCGGGCACGCCCGACATCCTCTGCCCGTCGATTCACTGTCGTCACGACGTTAAAAATACGTCATTCCTATGTAATCAAGCAACTACAGTGGCGTCATGGATGAAGAGAAGCGCATCACGGTCCGGCTCCCCCTCGAACTTCACGAACGCCTGGCCGTACTCGCGAAGCGAGACCACAGGTCGGTCAACGGCGAGATCGTCCACCTTCTGGAGGTCGCGCTCGCCGGTCATCCGGCAGACGCCGAATCGCCCTGACGGCGATTCATCTTTCCCTGCCCTGCTCCGCAGGGGTCCGATCCTCCCCCGCAAGCGGGAGGTGGCAGTGAGCAGCCCCCGCGCGCGTACGCCTATCCCAGCGCCCGGCCCAGGACGTACACCGCCGGAGCGGCCAGCGCGAGCGGGAGGGCGACGCCCGCCGTGAAGTGGACGAACCTCGACGGGTAGTCGTAGCTCGCCACCCGGTGGCCGGTCAGGGCGCAGGCCGCGGCGCCCGCGCCCACCAGGGCGCCCGCCGTGCCGACGTCCGTCATGCCGCCCACCGCGATGCCCGCGCCGGCGGCGGCCAGGAGGGAGACCACGACCGACGCCGGGGTCGGCAGCGGCAACGCGCGCGCGAGGATCGCGACGGCGACCGCCGCGGCGCCCACCGAGGTCGCGTCCGAGTCGGCGCCCAGGTACCCCGTCGCGACGATCGCCAGCGCGCTGCTCGCGACCGTGGCCATCAGGCCGTACATGCGCTCGTCCGGGTCCGCGTGCGAGCGGAGCTGGAGGATCAGGCAGAGCAGGACCCAGACGCCGAGGGTGCCCAGGATCGCGGCGGGCGCGTGCTCCGTGCCGACGCCCAGCAGGACCGCGTCGGCGACCAGCGCGCCCAGGAACGCCAGCGCGATGCCCTGCCGGGCGGGCCACATGCCGTTCAGCCGGAACCAGCCCGCCGCTGTGACGCCCTGGAGCGCGACGAGGGGGACCAGGAGCCCGTACACGCCCAGCGGCGCCGTACCGGCCAGCAGGAGGCCGAGGAGGGCCGTCAGCGCGGCGGGCTGCATGCCGGGCTCGATGATCGGCGAACGGCCCTCCAGGCGGGCCCGCTGCGCGTCGGTGACGCGCGCGTTGCCGGCGAGGGTGGCGGGGCCGTAGCCGGGGGCGGACGGGTCGGGAGCCACGGCCGGGGCGGCCTGCCCGTCACCCGCGAACTGCCCCACCGGCGCGCCGAAGGAGGGCGCACCCTGCTCGACGGGCGCGAACCGGTCGGCGGGCGCGACCCCCTGTCCGGCGGTCCCGGCGGAAGGCGCGGGCGCGAAGCCCTGTCCGGCGGTCCCGGCGGGCGCGTACGGACCGGCCTGCGCGTACGGCCCCTGCGCGGGCGCGCCGGCCGCCGCGAACCCTCCGGAGGACGCGTCGGGGTGCCCTGCGGGCGCGTACGGACCGGCAGCCCGGGCGGACGCGTCGGCGGCGTACGCCCCGGCCCCCCGCACGGACGCGTCAGCACCCGCGTACGGGCCCTGCGCGCCGGGAGCCGGGAAACCCTCGCCGCCCTGCGCGGGCGCGCCCGGTGCCGGCTGCTGCCAGCCGTACGGGGACGGCGCGGCCTCGGGCGCGTAGGCGCCGTACGACGGCTGGGGGCCCGTCTGCGGGGGCAGGTAGGCCGTCTCCTCCGCCGGGGAGTGCGTCTGGAGGGACGGCTGGACCGTGGTCTCCCAGGTCTCGCCCTGCCACTGCTGGGCGTTGGCGTTGTCCATGGAGTCGTGGTTCGGGGCGCCCTGGTGCGGCCACGGGGTCGCGTACGGGTCGTAGGGACCCTGCTGGTCGGTCATCGGTGACTCATCCTCCTGCGAACGGCGGGAGCACCTCGACCGTGCCGCCCTCGGCCAGCCGTACCGTCTCATGCGCGCGCGTGCCGACGGGGTCACCGTCGACGAGGAAGGAGCATCGCGCCAGGACACGTACGAGTTCCCCGGGGTGTCGCTCACGCACGCCCGCGAGGGCGTCGGCGAGGGTCGCCGCGTCGTACGCCTCCTCGGCGACGCCGGCGGCAGCCTTCGCGGCGGCCCAGTAGCGCACGGTGACCTTTGGCATCCGTTCCTCGAAACAGTGGTGAGCGATCGGCATCCGGACGTCAAAGGCTAGCCCGCCCGACTGACACCCCAGTGCGCGATGCGGGCGAGCAGGGCCTCGCTCGCGGCGTGCTCGGCGTGCCCCATGCCGGGTTCCAGCCAGAGTTCCGCGTGCCCCGGGGCGGCCTCGGCGAGGCTGCGGGGGTGGTCGAGCGGGAAGTACCCGTCCGCGTCGCCGTGGACGACGAGCAGCGGCGTCGGCGCGATCCTCGCGGCGGCCTCGACGGGCGGCAGCGGGACGGGGTTCCACTCCCGGTGGTGGATGCGCGTGCCGAAGCCGTAGCGGCCGAGGAGGCGGCCCGAGGGGCGCGTGACGAGCCAGTGCAGCCGCCGCATGGGCGCGGTGCCCCGGTAGTACCACCGCGCGGGCGCGCTGACGGAGACGACGGCGTCCGCGTCCCCGGGGTGCAGCGCGGCGTGCCGCAGGACGACGGAGCCGCCCATGGAGAACCCGACGGTCACCACGCGCGCGTGCCCGAGGGCGCGCGCCCAGTCGACGGCGGCGGCCAGGTCGAGCACCTCGCGGTCGCCGACGGTGGAGCGCCCGCCGGAGGCGCCGTGCCCGCGGAACGAGAACGTGACGACGGCACCGTATCGTCGCAACGCCTCCGCCACCCGCCGCACGTGCGGACGGTCCGCCGCCCCCGTGAACCCGTGGGCGATCACGAACACGGGGTGATCGTGAGGTTGATCGAAAGTGTCGTTTTCTTCGCCCCCAGGGGCGTTCGTTTCGTATACAGCGAGCGGAGGATCGTATACGGAATCGATCGTCACCCCATCGGCGGTCGCCAGAAACGTCCGTATAGGTACGCGTCTGGCCGTCTCGCCATTCGGACGTACGGTGGAACGTGCCACATGACCTGCCGGACTGTCGCTCATGTCGGCTATTCTGCTGGGCAGAGGACTCGGGCAGCGAAGCCCCCGGGTCCTTTTGTGCTTTCGGAAGCGTTGTATACGAAGTGGGAAACCGCAGGTGTACAGCACATCCACCGCTCCGCACATGTCCTCGCAGGGACCGAGGAGGAACCGGACGTATGAGTTCTCTGCTGCTCCTGACCAATGCCCTCCAGCCGTCGACGGAGGTGCTCCCGGCTCTCGGCCTGCTCCTGCACAACGTGCGGGTGGCCCCGGCGGAGGGCCCGGCCCTCGTCGACACCCCGGGCGCCGACGTCATCCTCGTCGACGGCCGCCGCGACCTCCCCCAGGTCCGCAGCCTCTGCCAGCTGCTGCGCTCGACCGGCCCCGGCTGTCCGCTCGTCCTGGTCGTCACCGAGGGCGGTCTCGCCGCCGTCACCGCCGACTGGGGCATCGACGACGTCCTGCTCGACACGGCCGGCCCGGCGGAGGTCGAGGCGCGGCTGCGGCTCGCGATGGGCCGCCAGCAGATCGTCAACGACGACTCCCCGATGGAGATCCGCAACGGCGACCTGTCGGTCGACGAGGCGACGTACAGCGCGAAGCTCAAGGGCCGCGTCCTCGACCTCACCTTCAAGGAGTTCGAGCTCCTCAAGTACCTCGCGCAGCACCCGGGCCGCGTCTTCACGCGCGCGCAGCTGCTCCAGGAGGTATGGGGGTACGACTACTTCGGGGGTACACGCACGGTTGACGTCCACGTACGGCGCCTGCGCGCGAAGCTCGGCCCCGAGCACGAGTCGCTGATCGGGACCGTCCGGAACGTGGGTTATCGATTCGTTACGCCCGAGAAGGCCGAGCGCGCCCCCGAGGCCCCGAAGGCCGACTCCGCCCCGGCAAAGGCGGAGGAGACGGACGAGTCGGCCGTCACCGCGTCCGCCGAGGTATAGGCCCTGCTCGGACGGGGCGCGGTTACCGTGCGGTCACCTTTGCCACGCCCTGCCCGGGAGGGGTTGATCCGCGTAGACTCCGCGCCGTGGCCAAGGTGACGAGGGACGACGTAGCACGTTTGGCGGGGACCTCCACCGCCGTGGTGAGCTACGTCATCAACAACGGACCCCGGCCGGTCGCCCCGGCCACGCGCGAGCGTGTCCTCGCCGCGATCAAGGAACTGGGGTACCGGCCCGACCGCGTCGCCCAGGCCATGGCGTCCCGCCGCACCGACCTCATAGGCCTGATCGTCCCCGACGCGCGCCAGCCCTTCTTCGCGGAGATGGCGCACGCGGTGGAACAGGCCGCGTCCGACCGCGGGAAGATGGTCCTCGTCGGCAATTCGGACTACGTCGCCGAGCGCGAGGTGCACTACCTGCGGGCCTTCCTCGGGATGCGGGTCTCCGGCCTCATCCTCGTCTCGCACGCCCTCAACGACCTGGCCGCCGCCGAGATCGAGGCGTGGGACGCGCGCGTGGTCCTTCTGCACGAGCGGCCCGAGGCCATCGACGACGTCGCCGTGGTCCTCGACGACCTCACCGGCGCGCGGGCCGCCGTGACCCACCTCCTGGGGCATGGATACCCGTACGTCGCCTGTATCGGGGGTACGGCTGATACCCCAGCGGTAGGCGACCCCGTCTCCGACCACGTGGAGGGCTGGCGCCAGGCCATGGCCGAGGCCGGTCTCTCCACCGAGGGACGGCTCTTCGAGGCCCCCTACAACCGGTACGACGCGTATCGCGTCGCCCTCGGCATCCTCTCCGGGCCAAAGCGCCCCCCGGCCGTCTTCTGCTCCACCGACGACCAGGCGATCGGCGTCCTGCGCGCCGCGCGCGAGCTGCGCATCGACGTACCCGGTGAGCTGGCGGTCATCGGCTTCGACGACATCAAGGAAGCGGCGCTGGCGGACCCGCCGCTGACGACGGTCGCCTCCGACCGGCCGGCGATGGCCCGTACGGCCGTGGACCTGGTGCTGGACGACGGGCTGCGGGTGGCGGGGTCGCGGCGGGAGCGGGTGAAGGTGTTCGAGTCGCGGCTCGTGGTACGGCGGTCGTGCGGGTGCGCGTAGTAGGTACCTACCTCTCAGGTATGAGGGGCGTCCCCTCAGGCCCGGGACGGTTTCTGAGAGTCCCCTGAGCGGCCGGGCAATGCGCCCTCGTACGCCTTTACACAGCGCGAACGACCTTCTCGGGGCGTTCTCAGCGGGCACTCAGGTAGCTCTCATGGTCGGCGACGAAGCTTCTTTCCATGACCGAGAGCTTCCGCCGCGACGGCGAGTCCGAGAACCCGCACAACCCGTACCAGGGCGCGCAGCAGTACGGCTCCGCCCCCGTGAACCCTTCGCCGGTGAACCCCTCGCCGGTGAACTCTTCGCCAGTGAACCCGGAGTGGCCGCCCCCGCCGCCGCACCAGCCGGGGTACGCCGCGCAGGCGGAAGCTCCCGGACAGCCGGCCGCCGACCACGCCGCCCAGCCCGCGCCGAAAAAGCGGCGCACCCGCGGCCCGCTCGCCCTCCTCGCGGCGGTCGCGATCGTCGCGGCGGCGATCGGCGGCGGTACCGCGTACGGCATACAGGAGCTCACCCACAAGGACGACACGGTCGCCGCCGCCGCGACCAGCGTCGTACCGGCCGGCAAGAAGGGTGACGTCGCGGCCATCGCGGCGGCCGTCAGCCCGAGCATCGTCGAGGTCAAGGCGGCGCTGGGCAACGGGAGTTCGACCGGTTCCGGCGTCATCATCACGAGCGACGGCGAGATCGTCACCAACAACCACGTCATCGCCGGCGCTACCCAGATCAAGGTCTCCACGAGCGACGGCAGGACGTACACCGCGAAGGTCGTCGGCACCGACAGCAAGAAGGACCTCGCGCTGATCAAGCTGGAGGGCGCGTCCGGCCTCAAGACCGCGTCCCTCGGCGACTCCTCCGCCGTCGACGTCGGCGACTCGGTCATCGCGATCGGCTCCCCCGAGGGGCTCACCGGTACGGTCACCAGCGGGATCGTCTCCGCGCTGAACCGCGACGTCACCGTCTCGACCGACGAGAGCCAGGGCCAGCAGCAACAGCAGGGCGGCGGTTGGCCGTTCGAGTTCGGCGGCCGGCAGTTCAACGGCGACACCGGCTCATCCACCACCACGTACAAGGCACTTCAGACGGACGCCTCCCTCAACCCCGGCAACTCCGGCGGCGCCCTCATCGACATGAACGGCAACATCATCGGCATCAACTCCGCGATGTACTCGGCCAGTTCGTCCGAATCCTCGGACGCGGGCAGCGTGGGTCTCGGGTTCGCGATCCCGATCAACACGGTGAAGGCGGACCTGGCGACGCTGCGGGCGGGCGGGTCGGACAGCTGAGGCGGCCGGGACGTGCCATGAGGCGGCACCCGCGAGGAACTCCCCGTAAGGAAAACTTTCAGCAAGGGGTTACGACATGATCCAGCAGGTCACCCACACCACCGCCCGCGCCGGCGCCGCCGACACGGCCCTCGCCCTCGCGGTCGCCGCCGCCCTCCACGAACCGGCCCACGCGGGCCGCGCTCCCGAGGTCGCCCTGCTCAGCACGACCGCCGCGCGCCGGGCCCTGCGCAACCGGCGTCGCGCCGCGGCCTGAGCGGTCGCGGACCGCCGTACGACGCGCGGCCGGCCGCCGGACGAAACGGCCACGCCGCAGGAAGACGCCCATACGCGCCCCCAGGGAAACGTGCGAGGCTGATGCCCTGCCCCCCGGCGAGGTACCACCTTTGCCGTAACCCCCCGCACCCGAGGAAACCGAGCCCATGAGCCCCGCCGAAGGCGACCGTGACATCCAGCGCATCCTGATCGTCGACGACGAGCCGGCCGTGCGTGAAGCGCTCCAGCGCAGCCTGGCCTTCGAGGGGTACGACACCGAGGTCGCCGTGGACGGCGCCGACGCGCTGGAGAAGGCGGCGGCGTACCGTCCCGACCTCGTCGTCCTCGACATCCAGATGCCCCGCATGGACGGGCTCACCGCGGCACGCCGCATCCGCGGCGCGGGCGACACGACGCCGATCCTCATGCTGACCGCGCGCGACACGGTCGGCGACCGGGTCACGGGACTCGACGCGGGCGCCGACGACTACCTCGTCAAGCCCTTCGAACTCGACGAACTCTTCGCGCGGGTACGGGCGTTGCTGCGCCGCAGCTCGTACGCCGCGTCGGCCTCCGGGCCCGCCGAGGAGGACGAGGCGCTCACGTTCGCCGACCTCCGCATGGACCTCGCGACCCGGGAGGTCACCCGTGCCGGTCGCCAAGTCGAGCTGACCCGCACCGAGTTCACGCTGCTGGAGATGTTCATGGCGCATCCGCGCCAGGTCCTCACGCGCGAGCAGATCCTCAAGGCCGTGTGGGGGTTCGACTTCGAGCCCTCGTCCAACTCCCTTGATGTGTACGTCATGTACCTCCGCCGCAAGACCGAGGCGGGCGGCGAGCCCCGCCTCGTCCACACGGTCCGGGGTGTGGGGTACGTCCTGCGCCAGGGCGGGGCCGAATGAGCAAGGTCGCCCACTGGTTCCGGACGCTGCCGATCCGGGCCAGGCTGTCGATGCTGGTCGCGGCGGCGGTGGCGTTCGCGGTGGCGGCGGTGTCGGTGACGTGCTGGTTCCTGGTGCAGGGGAAGCTGTACGAGCAGGTCAACAACGACTTGCGCAAGGCGCTGACCAGCCCACGGCTCCAGGACCAGGCCGAGAGCGCGGTCAACAACTGCACGACCAAGGTCTCGCAGGACTTCCGCCTCGGCCTGCCGAACACCTACTTCCAGGTGGTCGTGGCGAACGGCAAGGCCTGTGTGCTGCCGTACTCCCTCGGCGCGGTCAAGGTCACTCAGACGGACCGGGACGTCATCAAGAAGGGCGGCGGCGAGGGCGTCATCCACAACAGCACCGACAGCGAGGGCAACGACGTACGCGTCCTCGCGCTCCCCGGTTTCACGGTCACCGACCCCTCCACCGACACGACTTTCAGTGCCGCCCTCCTCGTGGCCATCCCGCTGAAGAACACCCAGAAGACCCTCAACGAGCTGATGCTCATCCTCCTTCTGGTGTCCGGCATCGGAGTGCTCGGCGCCGGTGCCGCCGGGCTCTTCGTCGCCCGTGCCGGGCTGCGGCCCGTCGACAAGCTCACCGAAGCCGTCGAACATGTGGCCCGTACCGAGGACTTGAACATCCGCATCCCCGTGGAGGAGGACGCGGAGGACGAAGTCGCCCGGCTGTCACGGTCGTTCAACTCGATGACCGCCTCCCTCGCCAACTCCCGTGAGCTGCAACAGCAGTTGATCGCCGACGCGGGTCACGAGCTGCGTACCCCCCTCACCTCCCTCCGCACGAACATCGAACTCCTCACCCGCAGCGAGGAGACGGGCCGCCCCATCCCGGAGGCGGACCGCAAGGCGCTGCTCGCGTCGGTGAAGGCGCAGATGACCGAACTGGCGGCGCTGATCGGGGACTTGCAGGAGCTGTCGAGGTCGGAGGGGCAGCGCGGTGAGCGCGTCCAGGTGGTCTCGCTGGAGGACACGGTGGAACACGCCCTGCGCCGAGCCCGCCTGAGGGGACCGGAGCTGACGATCACGGCGACCCTGGAACCGTGGTTCACGAGGGCGGAGCCGGCTGCGCTGGAGCGCGCGGTGGTCAACATCCTCGACAACGCGGTGAAGTTCAGCCCCGAGGGCGGGACGATCGAAGTCGCCCTGACGAACGGCACGTTGACCGTACGGGACCACGGCCCCGGCATCTCGGAGGACGAACTCCCGCACGTCTTCGACCGCTTCTGGCGCTCCCCGTCGGCCCGCGCGCTCCCGGGTTCAGGACTGGGCCTGTCGATCGTGGCCCGCACGGTCCAGCAGGCGGGCGGCGAGGTCACCCTGACCCGGGCCCACGGCGGCGGCACGATGGCGAGGCTGACCCTCCCGGGCGCCCCGGTCCCCCCGCCGGAAACCCCGGACACCGGGGAAACCCCCACGTCAGCACCCCAGTAGTACCCCGGTAATACCCCTCCCCCGCAAGAGCCACCTCGTACGATTTCCGCCATGACCGAAAAGTGGACCACCCGCCCGGCCACCCCCGTCGACCTCGAACCCCTGCTCGACATCAGGGCGAGCGCGATGCGCCCGGACCTGGAGCGCCTGGGCCGGTACGACGAGCACCGGGTGCGCCAGCGAATGCGGGACGCGTACGACCCGGCGCACACGAGGATCATCGAGGTGGACGGGGCCACGGTGGGCTGCGTGGCCCTGCGCGGGGCGCCCGAGGGCGACTGGCTGGAGCACTTCTACCTCGTCCCCGACCTGCACGGCAGGGGCATCGGCGGCGGCGTCCTGCGCGAGACGCTGGCCCGCACGACGCGCACGGTCCGCCTCAACGTCCTCCAGGGCAGCCCCGCCCGCCGCCTCTACGAACGGCACGGCTTCGTCCTGGACCACGAGGACGCCGTGGACGTGTACCTGACGCGCGCGCCGGCGCCGTAGGAAGCCTCAGGGGGCGGCGGAGCGCCGTAGGGATTCGGGGAAACGTACGACAGGAAATCCCCGATACGAGTGGTCCGAGGGCGAGTTGGGGCGCGCGCGGGGGTGTGCGCGGCGATGATGGCACGCTGTGTCGTCTCGTGTGCGTGTCCTCTTCCTTCCGCTGCTGGCCCTGCTGCTGCTCGCGGGCCAGTCCTGCCTGCCGCTGCCGCACGACGCGGACGCGCGCCCGGCGCTGTCGGGGACGCCGTCGCCGCGCTCGGTGAAGTTCGGCGCGTACGTCGGCTACGGCACCGACGGCATCGCCCGCATCGCCGGGCTCGGCACGTGGCTGGGGCGCTCGGCCCCGACCGTCGGGCACGCCTATCTGCCGGGCGACCGGTGGAGCAACATCGAAGGCGCGCCCGGGTACTTGGCGCACTGGGCGACGTGGCGGGCGGCCCGCAAGGACCGCCTCTTCGTCCTCAACGTCCCGCTCCTGGAACGCAACGAGGCCCACCTCCCCGACGCGACGGTCCGCGCCGAACTCCGCAAAGGCGCAAGGGGGTTGTACGACGCGCACTTCCGCGCGCTGGCCCGCCGGCTGGTCTCCCTCGGCCTGCGCGACACGGTGCTCGTGCTCGGCTGGGAGATGAACGGCATCACGTACACGCACCGTTGCGGCCCGGACCCGGCGGCGTGGAAGAAGTACTGGGTGCGGATCGTGAACGCGATGCGGTCGGTGCCCGGGCAGCGGTTCCGCTTCGAGTTCACCCCCAACAGGGGCCGGGACGCGATCCCTTGGCCCCGCTGCTACCCCGGCGACCGGCACGTCGACGTCATCGGCATGGACGCCTACGACGCGCCGCGCGGCATGCCGTTCACGGCGCAGCTGAACGAGCCGTACGGGCTCAAGGCGCACGTCCGCTTCGCCCGCGCGCACCGCAAGCCGATCGCGTTCCCGGAGTGGGGGCTGTACGAGAACGGCGACAACTCGGCTTATATGCGGGGCATGTTGACGTGGATGGCCCGGCAGAAGCCGCTGTACCAGACGATCAGCGACTACTGCCCGCACGGGGTGTGGCGGTGCCGGTCGAACCCCAGATCGTCCGCCGTGTACAAGGCATTGATGGGCGAGAAGAAGTGAACCCCCTCCGGAGTACGCCTCGTGGGCAACTCGGGAGGGGGCTGGGTGAGATGACGGAACGTCATATCGCCTGGTGTCAGCTCGCGTTGCCGCGCCGCCGCCGTACCGCCATGAAGGACAGCGCCGCGATGCCCGCCACCGCCGCGCCGCCGAGCGCGAGTTGGGTCGTGCCGAGGCCGTCGGACTTCTGCTCGGCGGTGACGCCCTCGGGGCCGGACGCGCCGCCGGGGAGGGTGTCGAGGTCGCTGGCGCAGACGGTGGGGGCCTTGGCGCCGTCGAGGTAGGCGCAGGCGGTGCTGGCCGCGCGCAGGGCCTTCTTGTCGGTCCTCCCGAGTTCGATGCGGGCGGTGAACTCGGCCTTCGTCCGGGCCTTGACGTCGGCGGTCCAGGTGATGACGCCGCTCTTGCCGACCTGGCCGCCCTCGGACGCCTCGGGGCGCCCGGCGGTCTCGGGGACGCGCTGCTCGATACGGAGGTTGCCCAGGGCCTCGCCGCCCTGGTTGTGGACGATGATCCGGTAGGCGAGCTTGTCGCCTGCCGCCGCCTTGTCGACGCCGTCCGAGATCTCGATGGACATCGGGGGCGCCGCCTTCTCCCCGGCTTTCTCCCCGGCCTCCTTGTCGGGGCCGTCGGCGACCGCGGCGGTGACCGGCTGGAGCAGAGCGAGGCAGACGGCGGCCGGGACGAGGGCGATCCGGGACAGGCGCAGACCAGAGGTCACGGTGGGGGGTCCTTTCCGTACGGGCACGGGGTCATGCCAGCACGGGCCGTACGCGGGCCGGGCCCGACATTCCGATGATCACGCCCGCTTGGGTCACGGGTATGACGCCATCCGGGGGAACGGCCGGGCAACCCGTCTGTCGTACCTCTCAAGGACTCCATCCGGCCTAGATGATCCGACAATGCTACGAAAACAGCGCATGCGTTCCCACCGCCTCGGCGCCGCGATCGGAGCGGTCCTGCTGGTCGCCCTCACCGCCGCGCCCGCCGGAGCCGGCGAGCCCTTCCGCGACCGCGCCGCACGCCTCGTCCAGGAGCACGAACGGGCGCGCGCCCAGGTCGCCTCGCTGCGCCGGGCGGACGCGTCGCCGCGGCGGATCCGGGCCGCCGAGCGCCGCCGTACGACGCTCCGCAACCGGTTGTGGAACATGCTGCGGACGCACGAGCGCGCCCTCGGCGACCCCGTCGCGGTCAACCCCTCGGGGAAGGGCGCGGGTTGTCCCCGGGGACGTGCGACGGTCGCGCCGCGCACGGTCTCCCGGTGGACGGCTCCGGCCCGTGGCTACTGGCTCTCCGCCGGGTACGCCGCGCAGGGCAGCCGCTGGCAGAACCGGCACACCGGGCAGGACTTCGCGGTCGGCACCGGTACGCCCGTGTACGCGGTCGGCGCGGGCGAGGTCCGCGTCACCACCTGCGGTGACGGCTTCGGCAACCAGATCCTGGTCCGCCACCGGGACGGCTACTTCACGCAGTACGCCCACCTCTCGCGCATCGACGTCCGCAAGGGCCAGCGGGTGGCCGCCGGGCAGCGCATCGGGCTGTCGGGGGCGTCCGGCAACGTGACCGGGCCGCATCTGCACTTCGAGGTGCGGATCACCCCGTACCTGGGGTCGGCGGTGCCGCCGCTGCCGTGGCTGAAGCGGAAGTCGGTACGGGTGGTGCGGTAGCTCTCCGGAGGGACGCCCCGCGCGAGGACGGCGCGGGGCGTACTCCCCGGGGTCTACCCGGGTAACTCTCCGGTAGGGGGTCGGCCCGGGTGGGGCAGGGGGTCAGCCCGGGTGGATCACCGCGTCGCGGGCCACCGCCCGCATCTGGGTCTTCTTCGTCGGCGTCAGCAGCGAGCTCGTACCGCTGGTCGTCGTGTTGACGCAGACGCCGCCGAACTGGGCGGAGTACAGGTAGTACTCCTTGGAGAAGTTCGTGAACGGCTTCCCGTCGACGAGGACGTTGTCGTAGCGCACGCCGTTGGTGACGGCCGCGCCCCAGTCGTGGATCTCGGTGACGACCTCGACCTGGGTGCCGGTGGGCGGGCCGGTGACGTGGACGGTCTGCCACCAGTCGCGGGTGACGTTCTTGATGTACATCTCGTAGTCCTGCGAGTTCTTCGGCGTCCTGATGCTCGCCTGGATGACGTCGCCGGGGCCGACCGCGCGCTTGGCGTAGACGAAGTTCGCCGGGAACTGCTCCCACCAGGCGTAGTACGTCGCCTTCCCGCCGGCGCACTCGACGCTCGTGCCGATCTGGTTCAGCGGGTCCTTCCAGCTGTCGCCGCTGCCGAAGCCCACCCACTGGTCGGTGAGGCCGTTCGGGTTGCCGGTCACCGAGGTGCAGTCGGCGGTCGGGACCTTCCACTGCGCGCTGACGCTGGTGTGGGCGCCGTTCAGCTGGAAGCCGGTCCAGTTGCCCTGGGGCGCGGTGCAGGCGGCGGCCTCGGCGAAGGCGGGGCCCGTCATCATCAGGGCCGAGCAGGAGAGCGAGCCGAGGACGGCGAGCCGTCGTTTTGTACGCATACGGCGATGATCAAGTCCGCTCCGCGCGGCCCCGCTCCGCCACTCCGGAGGCTGAGCCGCACGGGTGCGCGATTCCCCCCGGCCTGACGGGTGAACGCGAGGATCACTCACGGGTGATTCCGGGGAGCCGTGCGCGCAGGGCGCCCGCGGGACCGGTCACACCTCCGGGGGAGGGAGGGGGACAGCGTCCGGG
>NZ_LIRL01000160.1 GCF_001419795.1 Streptomyces niveiscabiei | reverse complement strand
CGGACGCGGGCTGGGCCGTCCCGGACGGCCGGTGTAGCTTTGGGGCGGAGTCAGACGTCGCTGCTGATGGCGGTCGGGCGGTCCCCAGCGGACCGGCCGAGGGAGAGAGGGCCTCCGACGGACTGCGCTGCGCGTACGCGGGCTCGCCTGCCCGTGCCCCCGCAGGACCACGCGTCCCGCGGGCGCACCCCTGTGTCCGCCGCCGCGCAGACCAGCCGTGTCCACCTCTCGCCCAGACATCGAGGAGCAGCAGTTCCATGACCCAGGACTTCAAGGTCGCCGACCTCTCCCTGGCCGACTTCGGCCGCAAGGAGATCACCCTCGCCGAGCACGAGATGCCGGGCCTGATGGCGATCCGCAAGGAGTACGCCGAGTCCCAGCCCCTCGCCGGCGCCCGCGTCACCGGCTCCCTGCACATGACCGTGCAGACCGCCGTCCTGATCGAGACGCTCGTCGCCCTCGGCGCCCGCGTCCGCTGGGCCTCCTGCAACATCTTCTCCACCCAGGACCACGCCGCCGCGGCCATCGCCGTCGGCCCGAACGGCACGGTCGACAACCCCCAGGGCGTCCCCGTCTTCGCCTGGAAGGGCGAGACGCTGGAGGAGTACTGGTGGTGCACCGAGCAGGCGCTGACCTGGGCGGACAGCCCCACCGGCGGCCCGAACATGATCCTCGACGACGGCGGTGACGCCACCCTCCTCGTCCACAAGGGCGTCGAGTACGAGAAGGACGGCAAGGTCCCTGCCGTCGACACCGCCGAGTCCGACGAGCACCGCGTCATCCTCGAACTCCTGCACCGCACGATCTCCGAGGGCTCCCAGAAGTGGACCCAGCTCGCCTCGGAGATCCGCGGCGTCACCGAGGAGACCACCACCGGCGTCCACCGCCTGTACGAGATGCAGCGCGACGGCGTCCTCCTCTTCCCGGCGATCAACGTCAACGACGCCGTCACGAAGTCGAAGTTCGACAACAAGTACGGCTGCCGCCACTCCCTGATCGACGGCATCAACCGCGCCACCGACGTCCTCATCGGCGGCAAGACCGCCGTCGTCTGCGGCTACGGCGACGTCGGCAAGGGCTGCGCCGAGTCCCTGCGCGGCCAGGGCGCCCGCGTCATCGTCACCGAGATCGACCCGATCTGCGCGCTCCAGGCCGCGATGGACGGCTACCAGGTCACGACCCTCGACGAGGTCGTCGACAAGGCCGACATCTTCATCACCACGACCGGCAACAAGGACATCATCATGGCCTCCGACATGGCCAAGATGAAGCACCAGGCCATCGTCGGGAACATCGGCCACTTCGACAACGAGATCGACATGGCCGGCCTCGCGAAGATCCCCGGCATCGTCAAGGACGAGGTCAAGCCGCAGGTCCACACCTGGACCTTCGAGGACGGCAAGGTCCTCATCGTCCTCTCCGAGGGCCGCCTGCTGAACCTCGGTAACGCGACCGGCCACCCGTCCTTCGTGATGTCCAACTCCTTCGCGGACCAGACCCTGGCCCAGATCGAGCTGTTCGCCAAGCAGGAGGAGTACCCGGTCGGCGTCTACACGCTGCCCAAGCACCTCGACGAGAAGGTCGCCCGCCTCCACCTCGACGCCCTCGGCGTCAAGCTGACGACCCTGCGCCCCGAGCAGGCCTCGTACATCGGCGTAGAGGTCGACGGCCCGTACAAGCCGGACCACTACCGCTACTGACCCGGCGGCACCGGGTCCCCGACCCGCGCCGAACCGGCGGTACTCCAGAGGCAGGCCCCCGCACCCCCGTGCCGGGGGCCTGCCCCTTTCGGCCCGGCCGGGACCGCCCCCCGACGACCCGACCAGCTCTGTCACGACCCAGGACCCCCATGCCCCGCGGCCGCTACTCGCTCCACGACCCGCACGACCACACCCCCCTCGGCGAGGAGCACTTCCAGTGCGCCCCCGGCCCCTCCGGCTGGCGGTACGTCGCCCAGCGGACCACCCCCACCGGCGACCACAGCGGCTCCGTCGACCTCGCCCTCGACGACCTCGGCCGCCCCATCCGCCTCGAACTCCACGCGGCCGGCTGGCAGGTCCGCGCCGCCGCCCTGGACGGTGTCACCTGGGTCCGCACCGACCCCACCGGCGCCGAGGCCACCGAGGGCAACGCCCCCGCCCACGCCTTCACCGGCACCTCCCCGGCCTTCCTCGTCGCCACCGCCCGCCTCCTACGCCTCACGCCCTCCCCCTCCGCGACCCGCGTCCGCCTCGTCTCCTTCACCGACCCGGTCCTCGCCCCCCGCACGACCGACCAGTCCTGGGCCTTGGTGAACAGCGAAGCACACGCCACTGACAACACCCCCCTGATCGTGGACGAATACCAGGTCACAGCGCTGGACACCGGCGAACGCCACACCGTCCACATCGCCGGCGACGTCGTCCTCGCGGCCCCCGGCATCGAACTGGAGGACCTCGCCTCACCCCCGTCGACGTTCACCTGAACCGTCAGGCAGGCGGCACGAACCCGGTCGAGGGCCGCTCGGCAGACGGCTGCTGGGGCACCTGCTGCTCCGGCTGCTCCTGAGGGGCCGGCTGAGCCTGTCGCGGCTCCTGGTACGCCCGAGGCGCCCGCGCCCCGTAAGAAACCCCTCCAGCACCCCCGTACACGTCGTACGGCGAACCCGCCGCACCCGTCGGGAACGCCCGTCGGGCCTCCCGCGCCTGGCGCTCCTGGGCCACCGCCGCCAGGTACGCCCCCGGCGTCATCCCCTCCGGCGCGGGCGCGCCCGTACGCGCGACCAGATCGTTCGCGAGGCGCTCCGCCATCCTCCAGCCGACCTGGGGATCCAACTGGTGCGCGCGCCCGAGGTACTGCCGTATCGCCAGCCACAGCGCGTCGGGTACGGCGGACAGGTCCAGCTCGGCGAAACGGCCCGCCAGCGCGGGCGGGGGAGGCGCGAGGAAGCCGCCCCGCGCGACGGGTATCCGCTCCCGCACCACCAGGGTCCCCGCGAACACGTCCCCGAGCCGCCTCCCGCGCGCGGACACCAGCGAGGCGATGACGGCCACGGTCCCACCCGTCGCCAGGATCTCGACCACCCCGATCGCCCCGCGCACGAGCGCGTGCCGGAACCGGATCGGCCCCCCGTCGTCCCGCACCACCCGCAGCCCGAACGCCAGCTTCCCCAGCGACCGCCCATGGCTCAGCGTCTCGACCGCGATCGGCACCCCCACCAGCACCAGCAGGAACGACGCGATCGACAGCGCGGTCTGCGCGGCCTCGTCCAGGGAGGCCGTGGTCGCGATCAGGACGACCGACACGACGATGTAGAGCACAAAGGCCACGACGAGGTCCAGGAGGACGGCCAGCGCCCTGCTGGGCAGCCTCGCGGGCCGTAGCTCCAACGCCACGGCCTCGCCCGTCACCAGCTCGCTCACGCTCGCGCCCCTTCCCTGGTCTGCCCGGTGAACAGCAAGTCTGCCAAGCTGAAGGTACTTCGCGCCCCAGTGCGACAAGCTGACTTCACCGACCGGTAGCCGACGAACAGCCGAGGAGCAGGCACACCGATGGACCTCGACGTCTTCGTCTCCGCCCACCGCGCGGAGTGGGACCGCCTCGACGCCCTCCTCAACCGCCGCAGCCGCCTCACCGGGGCGGAGGCCGACGAACTCGTCGCCCTCTACCAGCGCACGGCCACCCACCTCTCCCTGATCCAGTCCAGCGCCCCCGACCCGCAGCTCACCGGACGGCTCAGCCAACTCGTCGCCCGCGCGCGCAGTGCCGTGACAGGAACCCGCCGCGCCTCCTGGAGAGACGTCACCCGCTTCCTCACCCAGGGGTTCCCGGCGGCCGTCTACCGCGCGCGCCACTGGTGGGTCCCGACGGCGCTCCTGTCGACGGCCGTGGGAGCCCTCCTCGGCTGGTGGATCGGCACCCACCCGGAGGTGCGGTCGAGCATCGCCGCCCCCAGCCAACTGCGCGAACTCACCCGCCCCGGCGGCGAGTACGAGACCTACTACTCCAGCCACCCGGCGGCCTCCTTCGCCGCCCAGGTGTGGACGAACAACGCCCAGGCCGCCGCGATGTGCCTGGTCCTGGGCATCTTCCTGGGCCTGCCGGTCCTCTGGATCCTCTTCCAGAACATGCTCAACCTGGGCGTCGGCTTCGGCCTCATGTCCTCCGCCGGCCGCCTCGACACCTTCCTCGGCCTCGTCCTCCCGCACGGCCTCCTCGAACTGACCGCCGTTTTCGTCGCCGCGGGCACCGGCCTGCGCCTCGGCTGGACCGTCATCGACCCCGGCCCACGCACCCGCCGCACAGCCCTCGCGGAAGAAGGCCGCGCCGCCGTCGGCATGGCCATCGGCCTGGCCCTGGTCCTCTTCGTCTCCGGCGCCATCGAGGGCTTCGTGACCCCGTCCGGCCTGCCCACGTGGGCCCGCATCACCATCGGCATCGCCGCCGAGGCGGCCTTCCTCGTGTACGTCTGGGTCCTCGGCGGACGTGCTGTTCGAGCCGGGGAGACGGGGGACGTGGAGGCCGCCGAGCGCAGCGCCCGTGTCCCTACGGCCGCCTGATGTGCAAACAGGCTTGCCGAGCTGTTAGTCTCCTCTTCGCCCCACAGGAACCGTTGACACGGGTCCTACAGGGCGGTAGATTCGAACAGTTGCCTAGAACTGGATCTGATCCGGTCGGCAGTGAGTTAGTATCTACAACGCCTCCCGGAACTTCGATTCCAATCAGAGGCACCCCCCGATGAATTCGGAAAAGAACGGCCGGTCAGACCGGCCCGGAACTTCTGATAAAGTCGGAAACGCCGAAAGGGAAACGCCCGAAGCGAAAGCGGAGAGCAGGAACCGGAAAGCACCGAGGAAATCGGATCGGAAAAAGATCTGATAGAGTCGGAAACGCAAGACCGAAGGGAAAAGCCCGGAGGAAAGCCTGAGAGAGTCTCTCGGGTGAGTACAAAGGAAGCGTCCGTTCCTTGAGAACTCAACAGCGTGCCAAAAATCAACGCCAGATTAGTTGATACCCCGTCCCCGGCCGATGGTCGAGGATGAGGTTCCTTTGAAACAAACACAGCGAGGACGCTGTGAACGAGGGGATCATTCCTCCTCTCGTTCCGCTCTTCTGTGTTGTGCACCCGATCACGGGTAAACATTCACGGAGAGTTTGATCCTGGCTCAGGACGAACGCTGGCGGCGTGCTTAACACATGCAAGTCGAACGATGAAGCCCTTCGGGGTGGATTAGTGGCGAACGGGTGAGTAACACGTGGGCAATCTGCCCTTCACTCTGGGACAAGCCCTGGAAACGGGGTCTAATACCGGATATCACTCCTGCCTGCATGGGTGGGGGTCGAAAGCTCCGGCGGTGAAGGATGAGC
>NZ_LIRL01000016.1 GCF_001419795.1 Streptomyces niveiscabiei | reverse complement strand
GGCGGGGCTGACGCGGGGGCCTCCGGGGTGGCCTCGGCAGGCAGGTGACGGATGCGGACGCCAGCCCTTACTCGCTGCCGTCCGGCGAGGGTGAGCTTGAACTCCTCCACCGGCACGTTCAGGGCGAGGATGGCGGCCTTGAGGCCGGCCTGGTCCCAGCCGGTGAACTCCGGGTCGTCGAGGAGCTGCGCGAGGTGCGCGCCCTGGCGAGATCCGGCGATCCGGCGGACGGCCGCAGTGAGGTCGTCGAGAGCGAGGACGTGCTCCTCGGGCTCGTCCGGTCCGGGGCCGACGGCCTCGTCGACGTGGGGAGCGGCGGGGGCAGTGCACCAGGCGGCCACGCACCACGCCACGGCGACGCCGGGCACGGCGAACTGGGCGATCTCGGGGGCCTGACGGGCGGCGTAGGCGATGAGGTAGCCGCCGCCGAGGACGACGCCTACCTTTTCCCACCCGGTGACGTGCTGGTCGAGCAGGGCCCATCCCCGGCCGATGAGGATGCGGGACCCGGCCCACAGCGTGCTCCCGGCTCCGGATACCGCGAGGACGGGCCGGAGTTCGGCGGTGATGCGGCGGGGAAACGAGGGGGAGGACTCCCCCTCGTCCTTGGTGATCTTCATCAGATCATGCCGATCGCGTGGGCGCCGGTCAGGATCAGGGCCTGGGGCAGTCCCCAGATGCCCCCCGCCTGTGCCCATACCCCGGCGGCGACGATGCCGGTGACGGCGGCCCTGCCGGGGGCCAGCTCCCGGAAGTACAGGACGGAGCCGAGGACCAGGGAGACCGCGCCGAGGCCGGCGGTGCCGAAGCCGCCGTTGGTGAAGACGCTGGCGAAGGCGTCGGAGACGTTCTTGCCGACGGTCCAGATCGAACCGGCGGTCATGTAGAGGGTGCCGGCCGCGATGCCGGTCCACTGCGCCTGGTCGGAAGAGAGCTTCTTGCGGATGCGGCCCTTCTTGCCGCCGCCTCCGCCGCCCGGCCCGGCCTTGGCCGCCTTGGGCTCGCGGATACCGGCGATCAGGACGACGGTGAGCGCGGTCGCGAGGCCGCCCGCTCCGACGCTGCCGAGGATGCGTCCGCCCTCCACACTGATGGCGGGGGCGGCGGCGAGGATGCTGTGCACGGTAGGTCTCCTGGTCAGGGTGCGGCGGGCGCCCAGAGGGCGAGCGCGAGGACGGCGGTGGCGAGGGGGATGCGGGCGGCCCAGGCGATGCCGGGCCACCAGTGGCGGGTGCGGCGGTCCCAGGTCTCGGCGATGAGCAGGCACGTTCCGAAGCCGAGGACGAGGGCGCCGCCGGTGCTGTCGTGGCCGCAGTCGGCGAGCGCGGCGGCGAGGGGGTCGTACAGTCCGAGGGCCCATCCGGCTCCGGCGGCGGACGCGTTGTACAGGCCCGCGCGGGTCTTGCCGCTGAGGGCGATGCGGGCGGGCGCCTGGGTGATGAAGACGGGAGCGTGCGGGCTCGGGTAGTAGTCGGGCTGCGGGATGAGCCATGCGGACGAGGCGGTCTCGGGCTCGGCCTCGGCGGACTCCGGCTCGACGACGGGGGTGTTCTCGTCGCTGGTGTCGGGCGCGTCGTACAGGGCGTCCCACCAGTCGTCCGCGCCGTCGAGGGTGTTCTCGTCGGGAAGTTCGGGTGTCTTGGTGAGCCACCAGTCGGGGACACGGCCCGCGCCGGAGCGCGGGGGCGGGGTGTCGGTCACGGGATTCCTTCAGCGCAGGACGGACACGCCGAGCGCGGCGAGGGTGAGGATCAGTGCGCATGTCCCGGTGACGGGGACGGTGCGGAGGTCGACCAGGGCGAGGCCGACGAGGGCCGCGAGGGCGGCGAGCGCGAAGCACAGGGCAGCGATTGCGGCGGGCATCAGTTGTACCCGCCCCGCATCAGGTCGTCGCCCGGCGTTGCGGCCATCGGCGGCTCGGTCTTCTTCGCGGCCCGCGAGAGCGCGCTGCGGATGTGGTTCTCCGGGACGATCAGCCGCCGGGTGCGCTCCAGGTACACGGCGATCTCGCGAGCCGATGCGGACGAGCCGAGGAAGGCGGCGGCCTCCTCGACGGCGCCCTGCACGTTCAGCGCGGGGAGCGCACTGACCTGCGGCGCAACGCCCGCATCAGGCCGGTCGACGGTGTACTCGGGGTCCCGCTGAGCCAGCACCAGGGCGACCGCGACGGGGTCGACCGTGATGCCGTACGTCCCCAGGATCGTGGACAGCTCGGCCGGGGGCGCATCAGGTCGTGCGGCTGATGCGAAGTGGATCGCATCGGTCGGGTCCATGCCGGCCATGTGGGCGCGGAGTCGTTCGGTGGCGCTGAACGGGCGCGGGGGCGGCGGACTCTTCGGCGCCTCGGCCCCTGGCAGGGCGAGCATCTGGTCCAGGGCGTGCCCTGCGCCCGTGGTGAGGCGGGCGCGGGAGACCTCGACCAGGCCCTCGGCGAGCTGCTGGTCGCCGACTCCGACGCGGCCGATCAACTTCCACGCTTTGCGGGTCGCGGCGTTCTGGACGTCGTCGTCAGGGTGCCCGGCGGCGAGCGCCTGCTGATAGGCGAGTTGCTGCACGACGTCCGCGTTACGGCGGTCGGCGTCGGCGTCGCGGCCGGTGCGGTAGACGACGATGGAGCGCGCGATGTAGCTGAGGGCCTCGGCGGCCCCGCTCATGGCGAGCGGGGTGACGGCGTACACGGCGGCGGTCTGGGCAGTGTCCGCGATCGTCACGCCGATGCACGCGGCGGACAGCGGGGCGAGCCACATGCCGCCGCGTACGACGGCCGGGGAGGACTGGCCCATCATGGTCCGCCCGAGCATGAGCAGGCCGAGGACGAGGGTGAGGCCCTCCCCTGCGGCGACGACGCCCGCGGCGGTCGCTTGCCGGTGGAACTCGGACATGGTGTTGGTGTAGGTGCCCCAGGCGCCGATGCCGCCGACGGCGGTCATGATCACGCCTGCCGTGCCGAGCACGGCAATCTGGCCCCCGGTGAGGTCTCTGGTCGTCGTCATGCGCCGGCCTCCGGGGTGGTGGTGTCCGGACGGCGGAGCGCGTAGCCGTGCTCGGCGAGGACGGCGTTGAGGTAGTCCAGGGCTTCGTCCTGCTCGATGCGCAGCCCGTGCCGTCCGAAGGCGAGGGCGGCGACGTCGGCGGGGGCGGCCTTGTCGACCTGGCTGTAGAGGATGCTGCGGCTGACGATCTGCTCGGCGGCGGCCATCAGCTGACGGTGGCGGCGGACGGCAGCGCGGCGTTCGGTGAACTTCACCGGCTTTCACCCCGCTCGGCCTCGGTGTCGAGGAACATCGCGACGGCGGGGAAGGATGCGCGGACGGACCGCTCGATGGCGTCGCCCTTGGGGGGCGGGGTGCTGTCGTAGCGGGAGGGCTCGCAGATCACGCAGACGTGCTCGGTGCCGCCCTCGTGGCAGTTGTCGATGCAGGAGCGGCACCAGGGGGTGTCGCGGTGGCGGGCGCGGCCGTCGAAGCGGGTGTCGTCGCCCTCGAACGGCTTGCGGCAGCGGCGGCAGCGGGTGGCCTCGCGCTCGGCGGCGGCCTGCTCCTCCTGGAGGACCTTGCGCGCCAGGTAGCCGACGTCCCACCCGATGTCGTTGGGGTGCTCGGCGAGAGCGCCGTCGAGGGTGGTGCGGACGAGCGCGGCACGGTCGAGCATGCGCCGGTCGTACTCGCGGTCGTCGTACGGCAGGGTCAGCGCGGCGCGGACGCCCTCCAGGAGCGCGCGGAGGTCCGTGGCCTTGCCGATGCCCGGGGAGTCGTTCGTCATCGGCAGGTCACCGCCTCGACCGCGTTCGCGATGAGGTTGGCGTCGTCGCGGCGTCCCTGGATACGGCGGCTGGCGTTGCTCTCGTAGTCCTCGCGGCAGAGGCGGTGCAGCTCGGCGATGCGGTCGGCGCGGGTGGGGGTGATGGCGCCGGTGACGCCGGACTGGGTGGCGCGCACGGTGAGAGTGCGGCCCGCGAAGCGGCGGATGATGCCGGCGGCGACGAGGCGGCGGGACGGGGAACTTGCGGGCGTACTGGCTCGCGCGGAAAGATCGGTCATAGCCGATGACTCCTGGTGTGATCAGGATGGTTGTCGGTCAGGCCCTTGGCTGGGAGTGCGATCCCGGCCTTGGGCCGTATTTGTTCAGGGCTGCTGAAGTCGGCGCAGCTTCTGGCGGGTCCTGGCCAGGGCGGCGGCCTGGCGGGACTCACGGGCCTTCAAGCGCGCGATGGCGGCGTCGCCGGTCGAGACGTTGCGGACCGGACGGTCGGCCAGCCACACCTCGGCCTCCGCGCGGACGACCCAGACGGTTCGGCCGGCGGTCATGGCGGGCTGCGGGAAGTCGTGCCGTTTGCGCCAGTTGGAGACGGCGGACCGGGTGACTCCCGCGAGCGCGGCGACCTCGACGAGGCTGATGAGGTGGTCGTCCTTGCCCTGGTACTCGGGGCGGTGCCAAGTGATGATGGACATTTTCACCCCCTCCCTGTCCAAAGCGAGTTTGTGTACCTACATTAACTTGCCTCGCGTGAACCCTGTCAAGCGCCTCGGCTGAGCTGGGCGTACATTTCTGTACCTACACAGGAGGTGCGATGGGGAGGCCGGCCACTGGCAAGACGCCGCTGCGCAACGTCCGTGTCCCGGACAAGCTGTGGGCCGACGCCATGGCGAAAGCCAAGGCGGAGGGCCGCACGATCACGGACGTGATCGTGTCGGCGCTCCACCGCTACGTGTCCGCCCGCCCAGGTCAGCGTGACACCGACGCGCCACGCGCTGACTGAGGCTGGTAGTGCAGCAGGAACAGCAGGTCCTGCTCGGTTCGGTACTGCGTCCCGCACCACCGGCACGTCACCGGCTCACCAGGAAGCCGGGAAAGAACTGCCCCGCACACGGTGCCCTCGTCGTCCGTTACGTTGATGCACAGGCCGATGCGCTGCGGGCGCGGGGCGGGGTCACCAACGACCGCGCGGGCCTGCGCGTCCAGCTCTTCCACCTCGCGGAAGAGTTCCCCGGCTGCCGCGTACTGGGCCGCGATCCACTCCATTTCCCGGGCCAGCCACCAACAGTCGTCGCCCAGGCGGGCGGCCGGCGGTGCGCCCCGGTGCGGCCAGCGCTCCCGCCGTACGTCGACTCGCCACAGGTGGATGACCTCGGTGGCGCGGCCCCAGTTCACGGTGTCGATGATGTCCTCGTTGACCGGGGACCGGGGCCCGGCCGGATTTCGCGTCGACACGATCTCGCCCCATCCGGACTGGCGGGGCACGAGGCACTCGCCGACCTCCGCGTACAGGGCAGGGAGTTCACGCAGCCGCGCGGTCAACTGCTCCCGGTGCTTAGCGCACAGGTAGCCGTTGACCGCGTTGCCGCACACAGCGCAGGAGTTCACGCAGTGTCGTCCTTCCGAGCAGCGAGCTGGTGGACGTCGAGGGCGAGCACGCCGCGGTGGGCTGCGAACGCCTCAGCGGCCTCGCGCATCCGGCGCTCGTCCTCCGTGGCCTTCAACCGCGCGGCGCGCTCGGCTCGTACGGCCGCGACGCGGCGCTCGTCGGCGTCGAGGTAGTCGCGGACAGCGGCGGTGACCATCAGGCCAGTGGTGATGAAGAGTCCTGCTGCGTACCAGGGGGCGCCATGGTCGGCGCTCACGGTGGCGCAGTAGGCGGTGAAGGCGCCGGCCACGAGGTAGAGCCAGCGCAGGACGCGTTCGGTGAGGGTCACAGGTAGCTCCCGGTGAGTCGGATGGTGGTCATGCGGCGGTGGGTGATGTAGCGGCCCTGGCCCCACAGGTCGGCGTGGTCTCGTGGTCGGGATCTGCGTACGCAGTGGCAGAGTTGGCCGGGTTGCTCGGTGGTGGGGATGAAGTGGCCGCTGGCGCAGCGGGCGCGGGTCGGCCTCATGCGATGGCCGAGGACTCAGCGGCTACGGCGTCGCAGAGCGCGGCGTCGGGCTTCCACAGGCCGAGGGCGCCGTTGCGCGGTACGGCCCGGCGAAGGGGCTGCACGTCGGCCAGCTCCCAGTGCCAGACGTCGGGGAACCCCCAGGGAGCACAACAGCCGTCAGCAGCCTCGTGGCAACCGGCGAGGGTGGCGGTGGCGATGACCGCGCCGAGGGCGAGCGTGGCGTGCGGCTGGGAAAGGACACTCGGTACGCGCCCTCGGGCGTCGTAGAAGTTGCCGGAGCCTCCGAGTTCGTCGAGTCGGATCGCGGCGTCCCGGCTGTAGCGGACCACGGGGATGGTGCGGTTGAGCTTGAGTCCCGCGTGGACGAGCAGCGGGCCGCGGTAGTTGGTGCGGCGAGTGCGGTTCTCCACCGTCTTGAAACCTTCAGCGATGGCGAAGGCCCACGGCTGCTGGATGGTCAGTCCGCGGTGAGTAGCGGCGGCGTTCATCCTGCTGGCCCTACTTTCTTGTCGTGGGTGTCCGGGTGTGCCGACGGCATTGCAGAGGTTGGCCGTCGGTGATGTGGTGGGTGGGAGGCCGCCCCGCAACTCGACTGCGGGGCGGCCAGGGAGTCAGGCTTCGGTGCTCCACGCCGCGACGGCCTCGCTGGCCGAGACGTAGTGCAACCACAGGCGGGGGTCCTCGGCGGCCGGCGCGGGCAGACCGGCAAGCAGGACGCGAACCACATCGACGACAGCGGCCGGGTCGGCCCACCGGTGCAGAGGCAGCGACTCCGGCACGTACTCCAGCACCCCGTCCTCGCGGAGGGGCGCCCACGTCCACTGGTCGGCGCTGTGCTCCCACAGCAGCGCGATGCCGTACTCGTGGGAGTCGGTGTTCAGGCCGGGGGTGCAGGCGTCCCAGACGAGGAACGCGTCGAGCACTCGCGTGCACCCGGCGTCGGGACCGTCGTCGTGCCGGTCGATCTCGGCGTCCGACGTCCGCGCGTCGGGCTCGATTCCCGCAGCGGCGAGAGCCTCGACGACGGCCTCCATGTACGGGTCGTGGGGCAGTTCGCTGATCATGGGTTCCTCCGTGGTGTGATGGGTGGAGGTCCGGGCCTGATAGCGACAGGCCCGGACCGTCATGCGGCGGGAAGGAACAGCGAGCCGAGGATCGTGTCCACGCGGTCGCGGTCGATCAGGTCGGCGACGTCGCCCGCCGTGCTCCCGCTCGGCACCTTGATGCCGAGCCGTCGGCACAGGCCGAGCGCCTTCGAGCTGGGGGCGCCCGATCGCCAGCGGGCCTGGCGGGCGACGAACGTGCCGGGCGCCAGGGCCTTGGCCTGCTGCTCCAGCCACGTCAGTGCCTCCGGCAGGGGACGAGCGACGTCGTCCTTGGGGGCGTGCGCGCCGTGCGCCTGGGTCCAGCGACGCATCCGGTACATCCGGGTCCCCGGGTCCCTGACCAGGAACAGCACCTGCGCCGACGTGAGCCGGATGAACCAGATCCCCTGAGAGGTCCTCAGCCAGCGGATCTCGGAGGAACCGAAGAGGTTGATCTCCTCGGCCTCGACCCGCGCGGCGAGCGCCTTCCGCTTCTCGGCCGCGACGTGCTTCTCGGCAACCTCCCGGAGGCTCCTGCCCTCTTCGGCCTCGCCGATCTCCCGGGCGGTGAGGTCGACCATGCTCGCGAGCTTGTGGCGGGACGCGGCGCCCATGACGTCGAGCAGCAGGGCGTCCGTCTTTCCGGGCGCCGGGCGGAGTCCGCGGCCGACCATCTGCACGTACAGGCCGGGGCTCTGGGTCGGGCGCGCGACAACAACGCAGCTGGTGTGCGGCGCGTCGAACCCCTCCGTCAAGACCATGCAGTTGGTGAGCACCTGGACCTCACCCGCCTCATACCGGGCGAGGGCGGCGCGGCGTTCGTCGCGGCCCATGTCCCCCCACACCGGGGCCGCCTCGATGCCGACCGTACGGAGTGCGGTGGCGGCCTGCTGAGCGGTGGCCACGGTCGGTGTGAAGACGACACCGGGGCGGTCGGCGGCGTGGTCGACGTACGCCTTGGCGATCGCCTCCAGGGCGCCCGAGTCCTCCAGGGCCTTACCCAGTTGCCCCTCGACCAGGTCGCCCCCGCGCGTTCGAACCTTGCTGAGATCGAGAGTGTCGACGGTGATCCTCTTGCCGCGGACGTCGCAGAGGTAGCCGTCGCTGATCATGTCGAGGATGTCGAGGCGGAAGACGACGTCCTCCCACACCTCGGCCAGGCCGCCGTCAGTCCGCGTCAGAGTCGCGGTGAAGCCAGCCGTCGGCACGCCGTCCCAGGCACCGAAGTGCCTCAGCACCTCCATGTAGGTGGGGGCGGCGGCATGGTGGCACTCGTCCACGATGATCAGGCCGATGTCCCGGATCGCCTCGCGACGGCGAGGAACGGCGAGGGTCTGGACGCTGGCCACGATCACGTCGGCGTCGTGGTGGTCATCGCGCTGGGCCTTGACGATGCCGACCCGCAGCATCGAGTCGACCGCCAGCAGCTTGGAAGCGGCCTGCTCGATCAGCTCTTCCCTGTGAGCGATCACCAGCGCGCGGCGTCCGTTGAGGCTGTCGAGCATCTGGTGGGCCAGGTGGGAGAACACGACGGTCTTTCCGGCGCCGGTGGGAAGGACGACGGCCAGTCGCGTCTTGCCGGCGGCCCAGCCCTGGCGGAGCGCCGCGATGGCGTCGACCTGGTAGGGGCGGGGAGCGAAGGACATGGGGCACCTCGATTCGGTGGAGTGGAGGAGAGAGCGGTACGCACTGCGTACCGGGTGCGTACCGGCTGCGTACCGGGGGAAAAGCACCTCTGAGCTGGTCTTATGTCTCTCTCTAGAAGGAGTGGTACGCAGGTACGCAGAAACACACAGGGCTCGATGTGTGCGCACACGCACGCCCGCACGCGCACACGCGCCCACGCCTGAGGGGTGCCATTTCCGGGCGACTGCGTACCGGCCTTCAAACGGCCTCGCGCACGTCATTGACCTGCGGAAACCCGGGTGGCGGGGTGGTACGCACCTCGTGCGTACCACCCGCATCACGGCCCTCATGCCGCCTCGTCGTCGCCGTAGCCGATACCGGCGGGCGTGAAGGCGAGGCACTTCGCGCGGGCTCCGTCGAACCGGCGCGGCAGCAGATGAGCCGGACGCTGGCTCTTGAGGGTCTTCACGTACTCGGCGTCGACCCAACTGCCGATCACGGCGTCGAGCGAGTAGCCCGCGTCCGCCAGGACCTTGCGGACGCGCTCGGGCAACAGCGCCACCTCGGTGACGCCGTCCTTCGTCGAGAGGACACCGAGCCACCCCGCGTACGGCGGACGCTCGCCCAAGGCTGCCCGCGTCGCGGTGTACAGCTCGTGCGCGTGCCCAGCGACGTACTCCCGCAGGACATCCAGCGCCATCTCGGGCCTGTTGTCCGTCGGGTTGTGGGCGGTGAACAGCCCTCGCCAGACGTCGTACGGCAGCGGCTCGT
Source organism: Streptomyces niveiscabiei (assembly GCF_001419795.1). Classification (GTDB taxonomy): domain Bacteria; phylum Actinomycetota; class Actinomycetes; order Streptomycetales; family Streptomycetaceae; genus Streptomyces; species Streptomyces niveiscabiei. The sequence continues at coordinate 24,523 of NZ_LIRL01000016.1, read as the reverse complement.
ACGGCAGGAGTCCCGTACGGCACGCCAGTGTCTCGGCGAGGACCAGGGCGGCGACCATCGGCGCGCGCCGGTTCGTCATGTCGCCACTGCCGCGGAACTCGTCAACCAGGGTGCGGTGGTGTTCCTTGAGCTTCTCGCGGCCGTTCGGCTGGGCGAGGCCGCTGAGGATGTACCGGACGAACTCGGGCCCGGCGTGGCCGTGGTGGGCCAGTACGCCCTCTCGGGCCGCTGTCGCTGCCGGGCCGCCGCCGTCGCCGAACGGGGCGATCGTCGTGCCCAGGATGCGGGCCGCCGCGCCCTGGCTGGTCGTGAAGGAGAGAGCGGGCCGCTCCCCGGAGGACAGGAGGATGGTCTCCCAGGGCAGCATGTTCCCGAATGCCCCGCCTGACCTTGCCTTCCCGTGGTTCATCGGGAGTTGGTAGAGCACCTCGTCGATGAGGGTGTCGTCGGTGACAGCCATCGTCTCGTCGAAGACTGTGACCAGCCCGCGCACCAGGTTCAGCCGCTTCTCGATCGCGTACAGCGTGGTACGCCAGTTGTTCATGGCGGAGGCGTGCTCGGACGGATCGGCCCACACCGACAACGCGCACTGGAGCGCGGTCGTCTTGCCCTTGGTGGACCGGCTGGAGATGTCCAGGGTGAAGGAGTTCAGCCCGAGCGGCTTGAGCAGGGGAGCGGCGAGCGCCGCTGCGACGGCGACCCGCGGCACCGGGAATCCCGACAACTGCGCGACGGTCTCCTTCCAGCCGTCGAGGGTCCCTTTCCTGGCGTGCGCGCGGGCCGGGCCCCGCTGCTCCTCGAACGGCACGTCGACCTTGATGCCGTCCTCGGGAGAGGAGACGAACGTGCCGTCGTCCTGCCAGCCGAGCCAGCGCGCCAGTTGCTCGGACGGAATACGCCCGACGTTGCGGGCCTCGAACTCGGCCAACCACCGTTCGACGGCGCGTGCGTCGCCCTCGACCGCGGGCAGACCGGCCGAGCCCAGTGCCTCGATCAGCTTCCGGCCACGCTTTGCGGTCTCGCGGGACACGATGCGGGAGATCCGCCGCGGGCGGCCGAGGCTGCGGTCGATCCACGACAGCTCGACGTACTGGTCCCCTTCGGGGTCCTCGAACGTCGCGGTCACCGCCAACGGGGCGAAGGTGACCCTCTGCCAGTTCTCGCCGCTGGCGCTGAGTACCTCGACGCCCAAGCCGGTGACCCGGTAGCCGTACGGCGTACGGACGGCAGCAGGGAGCCCGAACACGGTGTCGTAGCCGAAGCCTTCGGGATCTGGGTCGTCCAGATCCTTGGCGACCGCGTCCACTTCCGGCTCGGAGGGCGTATCGGTGGCCGAAGGAGGAGGTGTCGAGGCGGAGGACGACGCCCCAACTGCGGCAAGGTGGCGGCTGCCGTACCCCTTGAGGGCGAGGGCCCGCGCGGCGGCCTTGTGGTCTCCGTTGTGCTCCAGCAGGGCGTACGCGCCGAACTTGCTGTACGGCACCTCGGGGGTGAAGTTCGAGCCGGTCGCGAACACGAACAGGCGGTCGTGCTCGTCCTTGCCCGTGGTGGCCTTCACCCCACCGACGCCATCGGCCCACCCCCAGTAGGTCTCACTGCCGCGCGTGCTGAGGGGCCGGAAGGTCCCGCGAAGGATGTCCTCCCAGGACGCGCGGAGCTCGAAGTCGTCACCCGGGCGCAGAGTTCCGTCGGGTCGGGGAGCAGACGGTTTGGGTGCCGTCTTCGCGGGCTCGGGCCGGGGCAGGCTGTCCAGCATCCGGCAGACGTCCCGGATCGACGTCATGGTGTCGCCGTCGAGAACGGGCACGCTCGCCGGGCCTCCAGCGAGGCGGACGTACGGATGGCCGGAAGCGTGGACCGTGCCGCCGGACGGCTCGACGAGCCCATAGCCGCCCTCGCCCCGGGTCTCAATCAGGACGCGGACGATGCGCGAGGTCGGCTTCTCCCGGAGCCGTTGCCGCTCCTCGTCGGTGTACTCGTCCTCTCGGGCGAGGCGGCTGGCCAGCTTCGTGTTCCCGGGAACGTCGGCGCCTTCCACCCGTACGCGGAAGTGCCGGCCGCCGGACGGGGACTCGGTCACCCAGCCGCCGAGGATCGCGGCCCACGGCTCGGCGAGTCCGGAAGCCTCCATGATCTCGGTGACCTTGTCGAGCAGTCCTTCGCGGATTGCGAGGCCCTCGAACTCGATCATCTCGACGTTGCCGGACACGGCGCCGTAGACGACGGCGATGCCCGCCGGGCGGTCGCCGCCGAACCAGGAGTCGTGCTCGGCGGGGGTGGATCGGGCCAGCTTGTACGGGGTCCAGGAGCGGACGGACGGCGCCTTGCTGCCGTCGGCCTTGATGGGCAGGACGCACAGGCCAGCGTCGTGCAGCTCGCGGGCGGCTGCGCGGAGGTCTGGGGACTGTGGGTCGGTCAAGGGGTCTCCCCGTGGTACTGGCTCAAGTGCCGGGCCTTGATCCCGCCGATGAACGCCTTGGTGGTGGAGGTGTTGAGTGGGGTCTCGTGAGGCATCGGGCAGCCTGGGCGGTAGCACTCGTACCGAGCGCTGATGTCCTGGGTGTTGACGACCAGCAGGCCGACGATCTGCTGACGGGAGGGCGCCCGGCCCGGGGTGTCCCGGGCCGAGGCGCTGGCCGTCGTCACTGCGGCGCCTGGGTGGTGCGCGCGTGCCAGGCGTCGAGGTCCTCGACGTGCCCGGCGGCCACGGACTCCTGGAAGTCGCGGGCCTGCTGCGCCTCCTGATCGCGCAGGGCGATCTCCTCGCGCAGGTTCAGCAGCGTGTCGGCCGGACGCTGACCGGCCGGGACGATGGCGAGCCCCGACCCGTCGGCGGTCCAGATGACGACCGTCCTGTCCAACTGGTCCTTCGCGTCGGCTCTCGACTCGTGCACCGTGATGCGGTGGTGGGTGGAGACGGCGCTCAACTGCTCGCGGCTGAGGAGGTCGACGACCCACGCGAACACGCCGGACGGACAGGAGGTGATCCGGATCAGATCGCCAACGGCGTCGAGGCACTCGGCGATGTCCTGGTCGACGACCAACTTGGCGGCCTCGATGCTGGCGAGCGCGCGGGCGGTCTCGGGCGCGGCGGACGGCTCAGCGGCCGTGGGAAGCTCAGACATGAGCGGGCCTCGTTCTACTTGCTGGCGTAAGTGGGTGCGGACTGCTCGGACGGCGTCTCCGGCTGGACCCCGGGGGCGCCGTCGTTGTGCGGGGCCGGTGCCGACTGGACCTCGGCAGCGGCAGGCTCGGAGAGCCCGAGGAAGGCGAGCAGCTCGGTCTTGCGGACGCGGTACACGCGCCCGAACTTGATGACCTCGATCGGGAATTCACCCTGGTTGATCAGGGTGTAGCCGTTGGTCGGGCCGATGTTCATGGCGCGGAATGCGTCCTGGGCCTTCGGCATCGCGGGCAGGTTGAGAACCTGCTCGGGGGTGAGGGCGGTCATACGGCGGCCTGCGCCGGGATGAACGGCTCACCGGTCACCGGCACCCAGAGGACGAGGATCTCGACGCCGAGGACGTCGGCGATCGCCTGCGCCTTGGTCGTGGGGACGGTGCGCTGCGTGCCGGCCATCAGGGCTCCGACGGTTCCGTGTGCGATCCCGGCGGCGGCAGCGAGTCTGCGGCTTGTGATCGGCTGGCCGGTTCGGGTGCGCTCCATCAGCGTCTTGAGCCGGTCGGGGCTGTCGATGGCGTATCGGGCGGGAGGGGTGTTCTGGTCGCTCACATTCTCCCCAATGGAAGTTCTATCCATCTAGATGGATGGTCGCTGCGAGCATCCCATGAACTGAACACTCTGTCCAGCAAGATGGAAGGTGGGGGCGCGTGTATGTATTTGGTCAATGCCCCCGCACTACCTGGCGGTAGCGTCCGATGTGCTGAACAATCTGGTCAGCAGGATGAATGAACGGCATGCGTGACCTGCCCGTACGTCTCACAGATTCGACTAGGTCCTGAACGTGCGCACGACTACGTAGCCAGGAGGAATGGCAGGATGAGCCCCATGGCGCCCACCGAAACCCCGCCCGTGACCCATGAACACGATGAACCTCGCGGAGCACTCACGAGCCTCCTCAGGGGGCGCCGGGAGGAACTGGGGAAGGGCATCGACTGGGTGACCCGGCATGCCGTAGATCCGGTCACCGGGGACGGGATGAAGAAGGGGCGGCTCTGGCGCCTAGAGGGCCGTGAGGATGGCGGAATCACGCCCCCGAACGCGGCGGAACTGAGGGCGATCGCCGCGGGATACCAACTACCTCTCGAACGCCTCCAGGACGCTGCGGGTAGCCAGTTCCACGGGCGGGATCCCCTGCGGACCGGAACCGGCGAAGCGGTCGCTTATGTGCGCAAGCTCGACCTCCTCACGGACGAGCAGCGCGAGAACCTCTTTCGCCTGATCGATTCCATGGTTCCGCCGCAGTCGGGTGACGCTGGCTGAGTCAAGCGTTCCCCTTGAGATCACTTTGAGTGACGCTTCTGAGCAGCCTGTAGAGATTTGGTGTCCATGGTGCGATCATGTGCGGACACCCAGCGACCGAAAGGGTGCTGGTCTACGCCGAGAATCGAACGCGTTTGCGGGAGATGAGGGGGAGGCTGCATGGAGTCACCAACGTTGACGGCCTGGTTCGCCTTCAGTGACAACCTGCCAGCAGGGGAGGTGGTAGTTCCGGTCATGACCGAGCATGGCTTGGGCATCGCGATCCGCAGGGGGGCGATGCCTCAGGACACACTCGATGAGCTGAATCGGACCGCACAGTTTGTTTTGGGGGTCGGATTGGCCCAGATCAATCCCTCGCCGAAGCCGCCCGACCCGGAGAAGTAGGAGCAGAGGACACTGGAGGCTACGGCGACCTGTCCCGCCTCGGCCTCACACATCCTCTGCTCCGTAGCCCGATGGCTATGGAGCAAGGAGAAGAATGCCCGCGACGCGCCGCGCTGGCGGCATCTCGAAGCGGTGTGAGTGCCGTGGACCGGATGGGAAGCGACTGGGGCAGAAGTGCCCGCGGTTGTCTAAGCGTTCACACGGAAAGCACCGCGTCAGCCAAGAACTCCCCGTGGACGCCGAGGGGAAGCGCCGGCGCTTCCAGCGCACCGGCTACGTGGAACTGAAGGACGCGCAAAAGGACCTCGACCGCATCCGCGCGATCCTCGACCTGCCCGATGACGATGACGAAGACGGCCTGCGCCGCGTCGGTGACTTGCTCGACGAGCTGAGCGCGAGCCGCAGTCCGATTCCCGACCCGACCGAGGTCTCTCGCAAGCTCGGGGTCGGCGTACCGCTCGACGGCAAGACCCTCGTGGGTGACTGGCTCGACCGAGTCATGGAGTCCAAGAAGACCCGGGCCACCACGAACAGCGGCTACGCCTCGCACATTCGCGTCCACCTCAAGCCGGCGCTTGAGCACCTGCGCCTCGACCGGCTCACGGTCGGCCATGTCGAGGACATGTTCAATGCGATCGACGACCGCAACGAGGTGATCGCCGCAGAGAACGCCGCCCGCCGCGAGCAGGTACAGCGCTGCCGGTGGAAGAAACCCGGCCGCCCACCGGCCCGCGAGCGGGAGCGGCTGGAGCGGGAGCGGGAGATCCTCGCCGCCATGCCGCCCTTCCGGCGGATCACCGGCCCTGCCACGAAGCAGGCGATCAGGCGCACCCTCCGCATGGCCCTCAATAAGGCCATCGCAAAGCAGCTCATCACCTTCAACGCGGCCTCGCACGTCGAACTCGACGCGGCTCCCCGGCCGAAGGGTCTGCTGTGGACGGCAGAACGCGTCGAGCGGTGGCGGGAGACCGGTGAAGTTCCTGGCCCCGTCATGGTCTGGACTCCGGAGCAACTGGGTGCGTTCCTTGATGCTGCGGAAGAGAACAGGCTGTACGCCTTCTTCCACCTGATCGCCCATCACGGCCTTCGCCGCGGCGAAGGGGTGGGCCAGGAGTGGACGGACTTTTCCCCGGAGCGCAAGCAGATCCTGGTGGCGAAGGAGATCGTCGTCGGGGCGGACGGGTGGACGCCGATGGAGACGGCCCCCAAGACAGAGGGCAGCGCTGGCGTGGTCAAGGTGGACCGCAACACCGTACGGGTGTTGCTGGAGCACCGCGAGCGCCAGGCCGCCGAGCGGGACGTCTGGAACGCTGCGGCTGCGGAGAAGCGGGAGCGAGGCGAGAAGGCGTACGACTGGCTCGACACCGGCAAGATGTTCGTGCAGCCGGATGGGGCATGGCTCCACCCAGACACCGTCAGCAAGAGCTTCCGGCGCATCGCCACTCAGGCAGGCTTGCCGCCGATCAACCTCAGGGACCTGCGCCACGGCGCGGCGGCGCTCGTGAAGGCGGGCGGGGGTGATCTGCACGACGCCAAGGTCAAGCTGCGCCACTCGACGATCACGCTGACGTCGGACACGTACATGGAACTGTTCGAGGAGTACGAGGACGAGGTGACAGAGCGCGCGGCGGCGGCAGTGCCGCGAGCGCGCCGACCGCACAACGAAGCCCCGCCCGCGGTCGCTGTCCCGGGAGTGGGGCCCGACACGTCGCAGCCAACAGATGTGGGTGATGAACCGCCCACGGTAGGCGACGTCACTGACAATGGCATCCCGCCCGAGTAGAGTTGAGAAACATGAAGGGCCCCGTCACCGCAGGTGGCGGGGCCCTTCTGCTCAACCGGTGCTCAACCGGGAGTTGCGTAAGAGCGCGATACGGGGCGGTACGAGACACTACGAACGTGCGAACTGTAGACGACCGCCAGGCCGCTGACCTGGACCATATGACGCAGGGAGGCGCGACGCGATACGAGCCGATACGGGAGCTTCGGGGGAGGTCGCAGACTTTTAATCCATTGGTTGTCGGTTCGAGTCCGACAGGGCCTACGGTTTCGCCCCCAGCTCAGCGCGTCAGCGAGCTGGGGGCGTGGTGCTTTTTGGGTGCTGAAGATCATTAGCTCAGCCGAAGCTCAACCGAAGTGCAGGTGATCATGAGGTTGGGTGCCCGGCGGACACCTTCTCGGGCCAGTCGATTCCCGGAGTCCCCGGTGAGGCCCCCTGAGGCGTAAGCGAGGAGCGGGCGGCCGTCCATGCGGACGGCCGCCCTGCCCCGCCTCTGGCGTCCTGTCCTGGGCCGTGAGGCCGCAACGCCATCGGCGGGCTCATCCCGCGAGCAGGTAAGGCTGGCGGGAAGCTGGTTGCCGAGCCGGAGTGACCCGCCGCCGGCGTACAGGGGTGCGCGCGGCGGCGGGCCTGGCCGCCTCTCCGTGGGGGACGTGCGGGCGGCCGTCGGTCCCGCTCCCGGCCGCCGGTGTCAGGCCGGGAGCGGGGGGCTCAGGGCGGGGACACGGCTTGGGCTTCGGTCTCCAGGCGGTCGAGGGTGATCGGCTCGACCTCGTGGAGGGAGACGACCTCGCGGGAGGCGTAGATCCAGCGCAGGCGCTGCTCGTCCTCGTACGGCACCTCGACGAGGTCGGCCGGATCGCTGATCAGGTCGAGGGTGTCCGGGTGGATGAGGGCTCCGGCGACGCCCCAGAGCGGGGCCCAGCCGACGAGGGCTGCGGTCCAGCCCCGGCGCAGGTGGGGGCACTGCTCGACGGCCTGGAGGGCGCAGGTCTCGTGCACGGGCGGGACAGTGACCGTCTCGCCCTCCCGCACCGGGGAGCGGCCGTCGCGGGCGACGAAGACGAACAGGTGTCGCTCGTCCGCGCGGGTGCCGATGGTCGTGGTCCCGCACACCTGGCACAGCAGGTGCGCCATCGCCTGCCGCTGGCGCAGCGGGTGCAGGCCCGCGAAGTCCGGCTTCCCACGCCCCCGCAGCACCGACATCCGGACCCACAGGACGCCGTGGCGCCGGTCCGAGGGGTGTTCGTCCGCGTAGCCGAGCCGCTCCTCGGCATCCCGGTTGACGTGCCGGACGAACCGGCTGGGCAGCGACTGCTCGCGGCTCCAGGTGGTCACCCAGGGCACCGGCGTGCCGTGCCAGTTCAGCCGGGTGGGCGTCACGAGGGACTCCCGGAGGCGGCGATGCCCCAGACCAGGGCGACGATCGTGGCGAGCAGGACGGTCAGGTAGGCGGCGGTGAGGACCGCGCGTCGGCGTCGGGGCTCGCCTCGGCGGGCGTGAGTCGGGGTCATCGCGCACGCGACCCATCGGAGGGAGCACTGCCGGAGAGTTTCTCGTGGTGGTAGGCGAGGGAGGTGATCGAGAGTGCGAGGTCATCGACCCGCGCCGTCTCTCCCTTCAGGCCGTCAGCCTCGCGGCGTGCCCTGCGCTTGCGGGCCTCCACGACGGCGGCAAGAGCCATCGTCGCCTCGGTGTCGCCCGGGTCCCGGTCCTTCGCCATCCTCTCGATCTCCGGCACCAGGCGGTCGAGGCAGGCGGTGAACTCGCGGCCGAACTCCGCCACTTCGCCGTGCCGGAGCAACGTCTCCTGCGAGCGGTACCACGTGGCAGCCGCACAGATTGTGCCGAGCGACGGCAGTTCGGTGCTCGGCACAATCTGTGCCTTGGTGACCGTGCCGTACGGGTCCACCTCGTAGACCTGCGCGGTTGTTCCACGGACCTGGGTCATCACTCACGCCTCCACGGTCACGGTGATCCGTCTCACACTGCGACCGTAGAGGCTTGGAAGGGGCACAACGCTCACAGTTTTGTGAGCGCTGTGAGCATGCCTACATGCCGACCCAAGCAGCCATGTAGTTCAGCGTGTCCGGCGTCCGCCGGGCAGCGTGTACGAGTCCCCGGATCGTCTCCCGCGCGCCTGGGTGGTAGCGGGTCTGCTCCGGCGCCGCTTTCCGCGCCTGCACGAGGTGATCGAGGGCGGCTTCGGTGTGCCCAGTCTCCATCTCGGTACGCGCTCGGTCGATCAAGAAGTGCGCGCGACGAGACGTCGCCAGGGCCGCCGGGATCCGTACGCGGCGGGCCTGCGTCAGGGCGTTGTCGTACTGGCCCATCTCGACGGCGGCGGACATGCGGTGCAGGGCCACGTTGACGGGCCCGAAGGACAGCCAGTGCACGTCGGAGGCGTCTCCGATCCGCTTCGCAATCTTCCGCGCTTCGCTGATGTGCTCTACCACCCCGGTCACGTCGTTGGCGCGCGCCGCGATCACGGACGCGCCGAGATGCAACTGACCAGCTACGGCGTGCCCTTCCCTGCCGTCCTCCGCCTGGCCGACGATGCTGTGCCCGGCGGCGATCAGCCGCTGTCCGATTGTGTACTCACCCTCCCTGAAGTAGACCAGGGCCCGCATGTACTGGCGGACGGCGCCCAGGCACGGATCGGAGGCACGTTCGGCGGCCCACGCCATCCGGTCCAGAGCGACCGTCGACAGGTCGTAGTAGCCGAGCTTCACCGCGATGTCGTGCGCCGTCCGGTAAGTGGAAGCGAGTGCCCTCCACGCCTCGGTCGACGGGGTGGCCCATGCGGTATGGGTGAGCTCGGCGATCACGCCGGGCAGGGCGCGGGCCGCGTTCCGCAGGTGAGTGGCGCGCACCTCGGCGCACAGCCGGTCTGACTCCGTGATCAGTGCGGCAGTCGGTCGCACGACCAGATCGGTGTTGATACCGAGGTCGTAGAGGTCGAGGGCTTCACGGATCGGCCGCACCAGTTCGGCGAGCCGGTCACGCTGGAGTTCAGTCACGTAGGGCTGTCCTGTAAGGGTGGTGACGTCGACCTTGAGCGCCTTTGCGATTGCCGCGACGAAGTTCTGAGTGGCTGGTCGGGCGCCGCATTCGACCTGGTTGAGCAGGCTGTACGAGAACGGTGTCCGGGCGGCCAGTTCCCGTTGGGTAAGCCTGGCCAGTCTCCGTTGCTCGCGGATACGGGTACCGATGTGGTCGTCGTCGAATGAGGGCATACTGGTCTCCTCGTTCCTTGCAGCCACTTGGAACGGTACTCGCGCCCAGCTGCGAGTGCAGGCGTCCGCCCTCGACTCCACTCGGATCGGGGGCGGTTGCATGTGGTCCGATAGGCGCCATGACCTCTCGTGTGCTGTACCTGTTCGGCTCCGCAGCCCCACCCGTCCTCAACGTCGCCGCCGTCATCGCGGACGCGCAGGAACGCGGCTTCGACGTGTGCCTCGGCTTGACCCCGACGGCCGCTCGCTGGCTGGAGCCTCAGCTACCGGAACTGGAGAGGCTCACTGGGCATCCTGTACGGAGCGAGTACAAGCGGCCGGGGGAGCCGGATGCGTGGCCGACGGCTGACGTGATCGCCTTCGCGCCGGCCACCTTCAACACGGTGAACGCGTGGGCGCTCGGCCTCACCCACGAGTTCGTGGTCGGGGTCGTCGCGGAGGGCATCGGGAAAGGGATCCCGATCGTAGCCATGCCATGTGTGAACGCTGCGTATGTGCAGCACCGGCAGTTCGAGCGGAGCGTCGCCGAACTGCGAGAGATGGGGGTCACCGTGCTGTATGGCGAGGGCGGGTTCATCCCGAACCAGCCGGGCCGAGGGCAGCCGGGCGAGTATCCGTGGGGCCTGCTGCTCGATGCGGCGGAGCGCCTCGCGCCCCGGGCATGACGAAGCGGCCCTCACCCTCCCGGAGGAGGGTGAGGGCCGCGGTCATGTGCCGTCGGGTATGCGGGTCTCGACCCGCGTGATTCTCCGCTCATGGTCGTCGAGACGCTGGCCGTGCTCGTCGAGTTGGTCGTCGTGAGCGCCGAGCCGGGGCATTACCCCGGGCCGAGCCGGAACTCCAGGGCGGCCCGGTGTGCCGACCCAGTCGTCCCGGATCTCTTCCGCCCAACCCGCGATCCGGCGTACGGCTCGGAGCAACTGCCACACCAGGGTCGTAAGTCCGGCGATGGCGCTGATGGCCACGGACCAGGCGACCGCAGTGTCCACGGTCGGCACGCCGGTCGCGGCTTCCGTCATCTGGTTTCTCCGTCGTCGGTACGCAGCCAGTTCGGAAGGAGCGCCTGGACGCCGGGCAGCGCCATGACCCGGGTCGCGCCGGCCGAGACGGCGAGCGCACCGGCCACCCACGGCAGCGCGGCGGGGATTCCGGAGGCGCTGACGACGGCGGGGAGGACGGCCGCGATACCGAGCGCGGTCTGGATGATCGTGCGCGCGGTGCGCTTCGCTGCGTTGGACATGAGTCAGGCTCCCTTCGCGGCGAGGGCTGCGGTCAGCTTCTCGACGGCCGTGGTGAGGCTGTCGAGCTTGGCGGCGAGGACGTCGTAGTGCGCGTCGCCGTACTCCAGGAACGTCCCGGCGGGGGTCGGCACGGGCTTGCCCGCGGCGTCCTTGCGGAAGCGGTTCGGAATCGGCTGCGCCCAGACGGCGGTGGCGATCTCCTTGGCAGTGGGCATGTCGGTGTCCTCCTTGGACGTAGAGGTGGTGGCCGGTCGCGGGGCGCCCTTCTGCACCCACGCGTAGAGGGGTCCGCCGGGGCAGTCGGTGGCGTAGCCGTCCCGGTGCCCCTTGATCTCGGTTCCCGCGCCGTTCTTGCGGAGCAGCTCGATCCCGTCGCGGATCGCGCCGAGCATCGCGTCCGTCGGCTTGGTCAGCCCGGAGGAGCCGAGGAGGCCGACGATCGCGTAGTGGTTCCTGTTCAGCTCCTGGTTCCCATTGGCCCCCGTACGTCGGCCGATGCCGCGCCCCTCCAGCAGGTAGCCGTGGGGGCAGGCCGCGTAGTTGTACGCGACGTCGCTGTAGTTCTCCCTCTTGTTCGCGAGGTGGGAGGCGCGTATGTCTTTCCACTCCGCGAGGCATGCGGAGTGGTCGGTGAGGAGGCGCGTGCTGACGGACGTCCCTTCGTAGTGGATCTTCACGCCTCGGGTGGACGTCTGGATGGGCGCGGCCGAGGTGGGCCAACCGAGCTGGGCGCGGGTGACGAGCTTCATCGGGGGCTCCTTGCGTGCGAAAGCCCCGCAGCCGAGTGGCGCGGGGCGGATGGGGCAGGCGTGGGGGTAAGTCAGGCCGGGAGTTCCAGCCAGTAGTTGAGGTAGTCGTCGGGCGTCTGCTCGGTGTAGAAGGCGGCTTTGCCGCCGCCGCCCGCGATGATCCACCAGCCGACGGGGACTCGGCGGCGCTCGCCGTTGAATCGGACTACGAGTTCCTGTCCGTCGTCGCTTACCAGGTCGACGGTGCCGGAGAGCCAGTCGACGAGGGCGTCACCGTTGGTGCCGTCGTAGCGGCGGGACTCGAAGCGCGGTATAACGACGGGCACGGTGGGCTCCATCAGGTGAGGTTGGGTTCGAGGAGGATCGAGCGGTAGGCGATCGTCTGCGTGGTCGCGGAGTTGAGCCGGTGCAGGGTCTTGACGGTGAGGGTCTCGCCCGGGGCGAGCCCGGTAAGTGGGTGGCGCAGGCTCAAGCTGAGGTTGTTGGCGCCAGGGACGACGAGCGCGGCGTCGTCGTTCTCGGCGTACCGGATGCCGGACGCCGTACCGGTGGCTCGCCACGACGTGAGGGCGTTGAGGGTGCCGGTCGCGCGCTGCGTACAGCGGATCGTGACCGTCACGCGGCCGGTCGGGGGCACGGTGCAGGTGGCGGAGAAAACGCCGCTCAACGCGTCGGCGTAGGTAGTGCTGGTGTTGGTGGTGGTGACGGCGTCCTCGGCCCAGCCGTTCCCGGGAACTCCGCTGACCGCGATTCCGGCGGTGCTGAGGGTGAGGGCGGCTCCGCCGGCGGCGAGCGTTGCGAGAGCTGCCTCGCCTCCGGTCTCTCCGCCCTGAAGCGTCAGACCCGCCGTCGCCGTTCCGGCCTGCGGGGAGAGCAGCAGGACGACGGGGACGCTCCCGGCTGCGGTGGGTTTGCGGTAGGCGGTGAGGGCGCCGGCCGCGATGTCGCCGGAGCCGGAGAGGAAGGCGACGGCGGGCGGGTAGACGACGCTGCCGTCCGGCAGGGTGACGCCGGTGGGGCTGACCGGGACCAGACGCAGACTCTGCTCCGCCGAGCCGAGGACGGAGAGCGAACCGGAGGAGAGCGAGGCGTGCTCCAGGCTCCGGGACGCACGCAGCTCGCGGACAGCGCGCTGGAGCTGGCGGACAGCCTCCCACAGGGCTCGGGGGTTGCCGGGAAGGGACTCTGCGCGCAGCGGCATCTAGTCCTCCTCCACGAGTACGGGGGTGACTCGGTCGGCGCCGGGGTCCAGACGCCAGGCATAGGCGCGTGACACGGTTTCGGCGCCGAGTGGGTGGCGGGGCGAGGAACTGATCTGGACGTGGACGCTGTCGCCGAGCGCCCAGTCCAGGCCGAGGCGGGGGGCGCGGGAGGCGACCGCGTCGACCGTCCACGTCCGGGTGCCGGTGCGCTGCTGGGCGAGGGCCTGGACGGCATGCGCGGTGAGCTGGTCGGGGTCGGTCAGGCCGGAGCTGGGGGTGAATCGGTTCTCCCACCGGCACCAGCCGGCCGCGATGAGGTCGGCGGCGCTCTGATCAACACCTCGCAGTCGCGCCGCGCCTTCTCCATCGCCCCAGGCCCGTACGACGGTGGCGCCCCGGCCGCTCTCGTACGACTCGCTGAGGCTGTAGGAGGCAATGCAGCCGGGCAGGTCGAACACGGCCTCTGGCGTTGTCGACTGCACGCCGATCGTCGGCCGGACCCGGACGACCAGTTGGACGGCCGACTGCGCCGAGTCCGCCCACACAGTGTCGATGGTCCACTCCGGGGCCCCCTCCATCCCCGCGAGTTCCTGCAAGGCGCTCAGGGCAGTGCGGTCGTCGCCGTCCTGGAGGAGGTAGGTGATCGGTGCACTGCCCGCGACGGCGTCGATGACGATCGGCGGGGCGTCGGTCAGGACTGCGGTTGCGAGGTCGCTCATGATGAGGGCCTGGTCGCGGGCGATCCCGGTGTAGGCGCCGGTGTATCGGCGGTCGAGGTACGCCTCGGGGGTGGCCGCGCCGAGCTGCACGACGGTGTCGGAGCCTCCCGCACGGGTGAGGACGATCCCGGACCAGACCGGGCGGCTGGTGTAGGTGTCGACGGCGACCAGGAGAGTGCGGCCCGGGTCCGTCGCCGATTCCCACTGTGCCGGCGCCCCAGCGAGGTCGAGATCGAGTTGGCCGCTGCTCGACAGGCTCAGGCGACGTTCGAGTGGTCCGGACGGCGTGAGCGAGCGCAGTTCCTCGGCGATGCGGCCGGACTTCAGGTCGCAGGCGAGCCAGGTGAGTTCGACGGCCGGCATCAGACGGTCTCGTAGACGATGTGGGCCCGCATGTGGGCGGTGACGCCGCCCCAGGTGTAGCCGAGGGCGCCGGGGGAGACGAGGCCGATGTCGCCCGCCCGGTGGGCCTGGACGACCGCGGTGTTGCCGCCGGCCTCGACCGCGATGTGCAGGGGATGCCACAGACCGGTGCCGCTCTCCCGGTACTTTCCTTCGCCTTGCCAGCCGAACGGATCGCTGCCGAACGTCGCCGCGGTGAACGGGAGGCTGACGGTGATCGAGCCGCTGCCGAGACTGCTGCCCGTCCCCCAGGCGAGCATCGCGACGACCTCGCAGCGCGTGCCCGTCTTCCAGTAGCGGCCCCGGACGGTCGAGGCGCCGAGGGCGGACAGCCCGGCCCAGACGGGCGTGTACGCGGTCCACGCGGTGACCGGCCCGTACGTCTCCCACGCGGTGCCGTTCCAGCGACGCAGTTGGGTGCCGTCGTCCCAGTACTGCCCGGTGTACGGGCTGCCGGGCGCGGTGGTGGCGGGGAGGATGCCGCCGGGTGCGGTGGTGACGGGGCGGCCGTCCTGGACGGAGGCAGCGCCGCCGCCGGAGGGCGGGACGGTGATCGTGGCGAGCGGGATGTAGATCTCCGACGCTCCCGGGGTGGGGGCCGCCGGCGACGCCGAGGCGGTCCCGGCCAGGTATACGGCGTCGGCCTTGCGCAGGCCGGTGGAGTCGACGTCCGTGTCCCACACCCGCAGATAGACGAGGTCGATGCGGGTGAAAGAGGCGTGCGCGGCGTTCAGCGTGCCGACCACCGTCGCGGAGGCGAGGAACGCCCGGTACAGGCCCTGGCCCGAGCGGTAGAGGGAGGCGACGCCAGCGGCGACGTTGATGGTCGTCCCGCCGGTGAGAGTGACCGCGAGGCCGGGGTCACCGGGACGGACGCCGGAGCGTCCCCCGAGCGCGGTGCCGTCGCCCATGACGGCGGTCATGGACGCGCGGCGCAGGTCCGAGCCCGCGTAGGTGACCGTGTTCTGCCAGGTGGGGTTGGTCGGCACGGGGTCTCCTCACAGCCAGGCCGACCGCCACCGGGCGGTCAGGAGCGCGGACGGGTTGTAGGCGGCGGCGGTGAACGTGATGGTCACCGACTCGCCGGGCGGGATCTCCGGCCACTGGCCGGACAGGTAGCGGCGCCGAGACGCGGACCCGAGCATCACCGTGTGCGCGTCCGTGTCGATGGTCAGGACGTCTCCGGCCCCGAGGGTGTCGGCGTAGGCGAGGGAGCGGACCGCGCCGTCCTCGTACAGCACCGCGACGGTCGGCTGCTGCACCGGCCCGGCGACGGTGAACATGGGCCGGGTGGCGACGGAGCCTCGGTTGGCGGCGTCGAACTGCCCGGACACCGTGGTCGCGCTGATCGTCCACGGCGGCGCCGCCGGCAGAACGAGGCCGCCGGTGGTGGAGGGCAGAGCCGTCTGCCCGATCTGCTCGACGGCCTCGTAGCGGCGCGGGTCGGCCGCCGTCACCAGCACGCTGTACTGCGCGGTGGTGTCGGTCAGGTACTGGAGCAGCAGTTTGCCCGACCGTCGGACGACGGTCCGTTTTGGGTCTTCCTCGCCGACGGTGAGCACGGTGTCGGTCAGACCGGCCGCCGCACGCAGCCGCTCCATCGCCTGCTCCAGCTGGGCTCTGGAGGGGGCGACGATCGTGCCGCCGAGGGTGACAGGTCGCGCCCCGAGGTAGACGGGGGACGGCCATGCCCCGTGGTCGCCCTCGCGGTCGCTGTACTCCGCGCGGATCTCCGGGCTGTCCCAGCCCTCCAAGGTCTGGAGGTACCACGCGGTCCCCGCGTCGTCGACCGCGCCCAGGGCGACGCTGCCCAGCGTCGCCCCGAGCCCCGACAGGGCGGCCCCTGGCGTGTACGGCATGATCGCCCTCCTCTCAGCCGACCCAAGCCATGTGGCGGGCGATGTCTGCGGCCTGCTCGGCGGTTGACTGCCGCGCGCCGTTCAGCGTCACGTTGACCGTTCGGGTCACCTCCTGCGCCGGCGCCGTGCTGCCCGTACGGCCGGAGCCGTACCGGGCCGCAGGCACCAGCTGGTAGCCGAGAGCCGAGGCCGTCGCGGCGAGCAGACCCCGCGAGCGCGCGGACGGCGTCCACGGAATCCACGACTCCGGCACCCCCGCCTCACCGCCGAGCACCATCTGCGGGCCGGTCAGAATGCCGCCGCGCGCCATCGCCTTGCCGCCCTGCTGCACCCACTGCCGTACGAAGGTGTCCTTGTAGGCGGCGGGCAGGGCCTTGATCTGACCGGTCATCTTCGGGACCAGGGCGCGGATCGCGGCGACGTCCAGCCCGGCGGCGATCAGGTCGGCATAGCCGCGCCCGGGAGCCCCGCGCAGTGTCGACAGCAAGGTCAGCGCGTCCGCCAGGTCGTCCCCGCTCAGCGTCCCCTGCGCCCCTTCGACCGTCTTGTTCGCCGCCGCGACGTCCTTCGGCGAGCCGGTGACCGCCTGTCGGGCGAGCGCCTGCGCCGACGTGTCGCCCTGGGCGGCCAGGGCCTGCGCCAGACTGCCGAACCCGCGAGCGGCCAGGGTCTGGAGATCGGCCGCGAACTGCTTCGACTGCGCGGTGCTTGCGCCGAGCTGCCGGGTGAAGTCCGCCAGCGTCGTCTTCGCGAACTCCCCGGTCTTCAGCAGCTTCGCGGTGATGTCCTTGAACTGCTTGTCCGAGGCGCCGGCCAGGGCCGCGACGAGCGCGGCACCGTCCTCGCCCATCCCCTCCAGGAGGGACCGGATCTCCTCCCCGCCCCGCTTGCCGATCTTCGCCAGCTGGGACCGCCACGCCTCGGTCGCCTTAAGCGAGATACCCAACTGCTTCTGGTAGGCGGCCAGGTTGAACGCGCCCGGCGCGGGAGCCCCGGCCCTCAGCCCGAGCTGGGCGTCGAGGGACTTCACCGCCGCGTACGCGGTCGCGGCCTCCTTGCGGGCGGCGTCGCGGTCCTTCTTCGTCGACTTCTTGTCGCGCAGGACCTTGTCGCGCTCCTTGAGCGCGTCCTGGTACTCCTTCCAGGCGTCCCGGAGCTTGTTGACCAGGTCGTCGTACCGCTGCTTGGCGTCCGACGGACCGCCCAGCACCGGCTGCCCGGACGGCTCGTAGGTGAAGCCGCCCAGCAGGCCGCCGGACGCGAAATGGCCCGCGTTGAGCCGGTCGAACATCGCCACGCCGTACTTGCGGACCGACGACGCCTTGATGACGTACTCGCCGTTGCTGATCAGGGCCGGGATGCTGTCCGACGTTCCCGTCCCGGGCCCGACGATGGGGCCGCCGTCCGGGATGAACTGGACGGGCCCCCCGTCGGCTCGGCGGATCAGGCCACCCTGAGCGTTCGGAGTGACCCCCGGAATGGACTTGCGGACCGTGGTGAGGTACTCCGTGCGGTAGACACCGATCCCGATGGTCCTGCCCGTGACGCTGTTGATCGCGCCCTGGATCGCCGAGATGGCGGCTGTGGGCGGCCCCGTCGGGATGGTGATGCTCACCCGCCCGTCCTTCATATGGGTGACCTTGAAGCCGACGTCCGTCAGCGCTTTCTCGGCCTGTCCGGTGAGCGCGTTGACGGTCACCGACTTGCCCTTGGTCTCCCGGAGCCGCTGCTGTACTCCTTCGAGGTCGGCGACAGCCGCCTTCGTGTCGGCCTTCACGGTCGTCGTCGTCGACACCGGCATCTGGAGGTAGGAGGAGAGCAGGTCGTCGACAACGTCCTTGGCGAACCCGGCCGTGAGCATCTGCTGCCGCAGCAGCGAGATGTCCTTCTCCAAGACCTTCTGCCCGGCCTCCTGGGACCCCTTCTGCTCGCTGATCGCCTGCGCGTGCTCCATCGCGGCTGAAGCGGCGTCCAGGAACGCCGACTTGACTTGCCGCCCCTTCGCGCTGGTGACGTCGAGCGACCTGCCGTTGTCCTTCACCGCCTCCGTGAGGTCGGCGAGGGACTGCCTGAAGGAGATCTCACGCTGGGCAGCGCCGATGTTGACGCCGTTGAGCGCGTTGAGGGAGTCCGCGAGCTTCTCCGCCTCGGTCCGCTGATCCTGAAGCTCGTCGGCCGTCAGGCCGAGTTGCTTGGCGAGTTCCGCCTGCGAGGTCGCGTTGGTCTTGGACTGCGTGTCCACGTTGGCGAGCGCGTCGGTGTACTGCGGCATCAGCGTCAGGAGCTTCTCCTTGCTGGTGCCGTCCGCCGCCGCAGCACCCGCGAGCCGGGTGAAGGCGTCGCTCGCGAGCTGGGCATTGCCCGACTGCGCGAGCTGTGCCAACGCCTCGTCGACCGCCTTGATCTTGTCGCGGGCCTCTTGAAGGGGGATCTGCGTCTCCGCCAGCCCCTCGGTGATCCCGAAGGTCAGCGAGTTGACGACGTCGGTCGTACGGGCCTTCCAGTCCGGGTGCGCCACACGCTGTACGGCCTCGCCGAACCCGTCCAGGTCGCTGCCCAGCTTGCTGAGCGCCTCGCCCCCGACGTTCCCCGTCCGGGCGAGGTCGACCAGGCTGTTCGCCATCTTCGACACCGACGGCGGCGCGTCCTGGAACTCCTTGCGGACCTGCTCGGAGGCGTACGAGATCAGCTCCAGGCCGGCGACCACGATGCCGACCCTGCCGAGGGTTCCGAGAATGGCCCTCGTGCGGGCGGCCGTCAGCCCCATGGAGGCGAGCGCCGTACGGGTCGCGGCGATCCTGGGGAGCAACAGGAGAACACCGGCCGCAGCCAGGGCGGCAGCTCCACCGATGCCGCTGAACAGCGTGACCGCGTGCTGGAGCGACGGCGGGAGGTCGTTGTACGCGTTCACCAGCCGGGTGACCCACTGGGTCATCGCCCGCAGCGAGTCGTTCGCCGCCGACCCGGACTCGATCAGGGCGACCTCGATCGCCCCGCGCAGCCGCTCCAGGTCGCCGACGAGGTTGTCGGTCTGCGTCGCCGCCATCCGCTGAGCCGCGCCCTGGTCGTCGACCGCATCGACGTACTTCGTGATGCCGTCGGCGCCCAGCTCGTACAGGATCGTCGCCGACCGTACGGCGTCCGCGCCGAAGATCGTCGCCATCGCGGCGTTCCGCGCCTCCGGCGTGAGCTTGGAGAACGACGTCTTCATGCGGGCCGACAGTTCCTCCAAACCCACGAACTTCCCGGTCGCGTCGTAGGCGGAGAAGCCGATCTCCTCCATCATCGTCTTCGCCTCTTTGCTCTGAGGCACGAGGCGCTGAAGCATGACCTTCAGGGAGGTCCCGGCATCGGAGCCGATCAACGCGTGGTCGGCGAACGCCGCGAGGACGCCGACGGTGTCCTCGATGGACAGGCCGGTCTGGTGCGCGAGCAGACCTCCCATCCGCAGAGACATCGCCAGCCCGTGGACGTCGGCCGCGCTCTTGTTCGCGCCGGCGGCGAGGAGATCGGCGACGTGGGTGACGTCCTTGCCCTTCAGGCCGAAGGTGTTCATGGCCTGGGCGCTCACGACCGCGGCCTCAGTGAGGTCGACCTGACCGGCCGCCGCGAGCGCGAGGGCTCCCTTCAGCGCGCCGCCGACGATGTCGGCCGTGCTGACGCCGGCGCGCGCCAGCTCGGCTTCCGCGCGGGCCGCCTCAGTTGCCGTGAAGCTCGTGGTCTTGCCCGCTTCGAGCGCGGCGGCGCGGAGCTTCTTCATCTCCGCGCCGTTCGCCTGGGTCACGGCGCGGACGTTGCTGAGTTCCTTGTCGAACTTGGCCGCTGCTGTGGCGGCCAGCGCGAATCCGGCGACCAGCGCTGTGCCGACAGCCGCGCCCGCGCCCGCGAGCTGGGACGTCTGGCGTGCGGCCTGCCGCATGCTGCTGGTGTAGCGGTTGACGTCCCCGACCAGGCGGACAGTGACGGTGCGGGTGACCACGGCTCACCCCCCGTCGCGTTATTGCGTTGTGCGCTCGATCCGAACGTGGAGGCCCTCGGCCTGCCCGCCCTTGTCCTGGTAGGCCCGCACCGTCCGCGCCGACGCGGTGCAGGCGTGACAGCGGATCAGCTCCGCCGTATAGCCGAACTCGTTGTCGGCGGCCGTGGCTTCACTCCAGGGCTGTCGGCACTCCGGGCAGGCGTCGGCTTCCACCTCCAGCAGAGCCAGCGCCCACGCCCGGTCCTCCGCCAGCCACAGCGGCTCGCCGTCGTGCACGACGCGCCCCAGGAACACCGATCTCGGCACACCCCAGGCGCGCGCCGCTTCTACTTCCCGCCGCCAAGGCCCGCCAGGAGCGCGGAGGCGGCCAGCGAGAAAGGGGCGACGTCGGCCGCATGGTGGACGTCCCACGCAGCGTCGAACAGCTTCTTGATCTCGCCCTGGCTGATGACCTCGAACAGGGCGGCGGCCTGCTTCTCGCTCATCACCGGGTCGATGCAGGCTGCGGCGATCAGCGCGCGTGGGAACGTGCGGTCGTCGAACAACTCGTTGTCGTTGTCCGACGGGTGGGCGGCCAGCAGGTCGGAGTACGCGCGGTCGCCGATGTACCGCAGCGTGAACGGCTGTTCCGCCGCCTTCGCCAGCTCCCGGGCCTCCCGCAGCCGCGCGGCGATAGCTCGGCCCGGATGGGCCTCGGCGATGTTCGACGGTTCCCAGTCCTCCGACACCCGCGACAGCTCGTCCGCGAGCTGCTCGACCTCGCCCGCGAGATCGCCCCGGACGCACACCTGCACAGTGCGCTGCCGGGGCTTGGCCGCCTTGAGGATTTCTTCGATGTCGGACATCAGGCCACCGTCGCGGCGGTCGCCGGGGCGTCCGTGACTTTCATCGGCGACACGAACTTCGCGACCTCGTTCGCGGCCGGAGAGCTGTTCTGCGGCTCGCCGCAGGCCATCGGGTAGACCTCCACCTTCTGGCCAACCGTCCACGCGGTGGCGTAGGCGACTGCCCGGCGGACGACGAGGAAGCCGGAGACCCCGTACTTGAGGGTCGTGAACGGGGCGTCGTCGGTCGGGTTGTCGCCGCGCTTGAAGGTCAGTTCGGTGTCGAAGCCCACCCGGCCGACCGTCTTCGTGTCGAAGGTGGACGCCAGCGAGGACGTGTCGACGTCCGCTGTGGACGGGTCGAGTTTGAGGCCGTCCGGGGTGATGCGTGTGGTGTAGTCGGCCGCCGCCGTCAGTTCGGCGACGGTAGGGGCGTTGATGTTCGCGATGGCGCTGGCCCACGCCACGCGGGTCTTGCCGTCGCTGATCAGGTCAGCCATGAGAGTCCCTCCAGGGCATCAAAAAACCCCGGCCGTCGGCGCGGGGCGGGCAGGGGCGGGGAGCGGATCAGATCCGCAGGGACGCGACGGTGACGGAGGCACTCGCGCTGTAGCCGATGGCGCACAGGCCGTCGGTCTGGGACTGGAAAAGGTCCGGCTGGAGCGGGCCGATCATCCGTTCCCCGGATGCCGGGACCGCGACCGTCAGGTTCGCAACGGCCTGCCCGCGTACGGACGCCGTCGCGGTGAGCGTCACAGTCACCGACGACGCCGAACCGTTCTTCACGTGCAGGAAGTTCCGGTCGCCGACCGCGCACTTGTCCCCGCCGGCCGCCGCCGAGGCGTAAGCCGGGTTCAGCCCGGCGAGGGCGACGACCTGGGTGGTCAGGGTGGCCATGGGTCCTCCATCAGGCGGGAGTTGAGCAGAGCCGGTATTGGACCGGCACGTAGAAGACAGGCGGTGTGACGTCGTCGTCCCGCTGTACGGGCGGCCCGCCGAGGTCCTCGGCGGGCCAGCAGATACGGCCCTCTACCGTGAGGGGCGCGGCGAGGGCCCGGCGGACCCGGGCGGCGACCCACAGGGCCCGTACGACGTCGCTTCCGACGCAGGTGACCTGCATGACGGTGTCGAAGTCGTCGCGGTTGTCGGCGAGCGACGCCCTCACGGCCTTGCCCGGGTCCGGGTACAGAACGGCGAACTTGTCCGGCGGCGACCACCCGGCCGTGGTAGGTGCCCCGCCCACGTACACGGTGAGGCCGATCGCTTCCAACGCGGCCTGGACGGCGTCCATGTGCGGGAGAGCGTCGGGAGGAGTGCTCACCGGCTCACCACCACGCCAGTCCGCGCGCGGCCAGCAGCTCCATCTGCGCGACGAACGCCGGGAGTTCGGCGTCCAGGGCCCGGCCGCCGTCCCGGTGCGGCGGGTTCTTCACGGACCCGTACTCCAGCAGGTTGCCCAGAGCCCCCTGGGTGCCCGCCTTGTCCGGGCCGATCGTCGCCGCCCACACGTCCGGGCCGTACGCGGCGACGTCGAAGCCCACTGTCCGCGGGTAGAGCTTGCCCGCGTGCTTGCGCCCGCTGGCGCGGGCGTTGTTGCGCCAGTCGTTCTTCACGTTCACCGCGCCCCGGACGACGACCTGGCGCGCGTCGCGGCGGATACGCGGGATGCTGCGCGCGAGGTGGCGCTCCAGGCGGCGGACGTCACCCATGTCGAAGCGTGCGCTCATCAGGCCCTCACCTCCGCTCTGATCCGCCAGGCCGTGGCAGTGGAGTTGAATTTGACGCCGGTGACCCACAGGCGCAGCCCGACCATGCGGGTATCCGGTGCGGCAAGGACGTCGATGACGGCGCCGGGCAGAGGCCGTTCTGTAACTGCGGTGCTCCACGGCACGGAGACCTCGAAGTCGGTCAGGGTGATCTCCCGCTCGGCGGCCGTGACTTCCTCGCTGCTGGCAACGGGCTTCACCCGCGCCTCGCCTGTGTAGTAGTCCACGAGCGGAGGCCCCGGGGTGGTGGTGCCGGTGGCCCGGTCGAAGACGTCGGGCCCCGGCATCCACAGGTGGATGCGGTCGCGCTGGAGGTCCTCAGCCGCTGCCCGGCCTCGGGCGAGGAACTCCTCGAAGCCGGGGGCGGTCACGATGAGCTCACCACCCAGACGCAGCGCACTCCCAGCTCCCGCTGGAGCGCGGCGAGTTCGCTGGGCAGCAGGTCACCGGTGGCCTGGAGGGCTTCGGTCGCGTACACCTCGCGGTAGTCGTCGATGGCGCGCTCGCGGAGGCCCGCCGCCAGTCCGGCCGGCGTGCTGGCTAGGCGGTCGGCGACCTGGCAGGTGAGTTCCACGATGCCGTCGGGCAGCGTGTCCCAGCCTCGCCGGTAGGTGACCTGCACGCGGATCTGGCATCCGACGTGGAGGTGCTCGCCGTCCCACCACCAGCCGGTGAGGGCGGTGAGGGCGCCTGTCTCGTCCACGGACGAGACGGCCTGGACCTCAAGGACCGGCGGGGCTGGCAGTTCGACCTTGCCGTCTTCGACCGGCAGCTGCACGGTGACGGCGCTGGCCGTGATGGGCTGGCCTGCCGCGCGGCGGATGCGGGTCGACGCGCGGGCGAGCAGCGAGTCGGCGGACGCCGGCGGCAGGTTGTAGCCGTAGGTGGTGGCGTCCGCCCCGGTGGCGAGAGGAGGGAGCGGCACGGTGCCTCCTCAGATGGACGGGGTGCCGTACTTGTCGATGAGGTCGGCCTTGGTCATGCCGTCGGCCTCCTCAGCGTTGGCGCCGTTCACGACGGCCCAGCCCACCCAGTCCGCCTTGCTGGCGGTCTTCCCTGGCTCGGTCAGAGGGGGCCCGGTGACCTGCTGCCCCGGGGCCGGTACCTGGCCCGCGCCGGTGGTCTGCTCGGAGTCCTCGTCCGGTTCGGCCGGAGGCTCGATGTAGGGGGTGCCGTCCTCGTTGACGCGGCGGAGCATGCCCTTGCGCAAGCGCTCCTCGATCGGCTCGGGCAGCGGCAGGTCCATCGCGTGGATGCCGCCGCCCTCGCCGCGAACGTAGATCGTCTCGGCCATCAGGTGTTCCTCGGGACCTTGAAAGCGGTGATGGTCATCGCGACGGACGTCTCCACGATCAGAGAGCCGTCGTTCTGGAGGAACCGGCCGGACTCCACCGGCCCGATCCACTGGGTGGCTCCGCTGGCCACCGTCACGGCGAGGGCGCCCTGTCCGGAGGCGATGGCCAGGGGCAGGGAGCCCGCGAGGACGGTGGCGGTTCCGGAACCGCCGGAGGCGTTGGAGACCCGCAGCAGCGTCAGCTCCGGGAACGAGGCGGCGACCTGGCCGCCGTTGCCCGCTCCGGAGGCGACCGCTGTGCCCGCCGGATCGGCGAGGCTGCCGTTGGGAACGAGGTTGCTGTACGGAACAGCGGTGCGTGCCATAGGGGTTGACCCTCCTGATCAGGTCTTGGACGCGATGGCTGTGGCCAGCGCCTCGGGACGGATGACCTTCGCGCCGTACAGTGCGAGCCCCTTGACGGCGTCGGAGAAGGACGACTCGGGCCGGTACGCCTCGGTCTTGTTGATCTGCTCGGCGAAGCTGATCGCGCTGCTGTTGCCCGCGGTGACCACGTAGTCGTCGCCGGTCGGGTTGGGGCAGTTGTTCGACCGGTAGATGGTGAACGTCCCGGCGCGGCCGACGTAGCCGTTGCGCAGGGCCTGC
>NZ_LIRL01000159.1 GCF_001419795.1 Streptomyces niveiscabiei | reverse complement strand
CCCCCGCCACCGTTGCCCGCCGGCTCGCCGAGGACGAACCGTCCGTCTTCTTCGGCGTGCCCAGCTTCTACGCGGCCCTGCTGCACGCCGGGGACGCGGGCGCCTGGCGCACCGTACGTCTGGCCGTGTCCGCCGGGGAGCCGCTGCCACCCACGCTCCAGCACCGGTTCCGGGAGCGCTTCGGGATCGACCTCGTCAACGGCATGGGCTCGACCGAGGCCCTGCACATCTTCCTGTCCAACCGGCCGGGGGCCACCAGACCGGGCACCCTGGGCGTCCCCGTGCCCGGCTACGAGCTGCGCATCCTGGCCGAGGACGGCACCGAGGCCCCGCCCGGCGAGCCCGGGGTCCTCAAGGTCAGGGCGCCCTCCGCCGCCGACGGCTACTGGTGCCGCAGCTCCTCGACCCGCCGGGTCTTCCAGGGCGAATGGCTCGACACCGGGGACCTGTTCACGCGGGACGCCGACGGGTTCTACGTCTGCCACGGACGCGTCGGCGACATGATCAAGAGCGGCGGCATCTGGGTCACCCCCACGGAGGTGGAGGACCGCCTCCTCGCCCACCCCTCCGTCGCCGCCGCCTGCGTGGTGGCCGTCCCCGACGCCGACGGCCTCGACCGGCCGGTGGCCTGCGTCGTCCCGGCGGACGGGCACGCCCTGGACCCGGACGCCCTGACCGCGTTCTGCCGCGCGACGCTCGCCGCGTACAAGGTCCCCCGCCATGTGCTGCCCTTCGCCGCCCTGCCCACGACCGGCACCGGCAAGGTCGCCCGCAACGCCGTGCGGGAGGAGGCGTCGGCACGGCTCGGGCGGGACCGCGACGCCGTGCGGGGCGAGGGGGCGGCTCAGCCGGGGCAGGTGCGGGGTGAGGTGTCGACTCAGCCCGGCCAGATCCGCGACGCCGGTCGGGGTGAGGCGTGGGTTCAGCCCCGGCACGGCACCGCCGACGCGCGAATCCCCGTCCCGAACCCCCTGCGGACCCCTTCAGGAGACGACTGACATGACCGTCCTCACCTCCGTCCTCGTACCCCCCGCCCCCGGCCCCGTCGACCTGCTCTTCCACACGGCCGGACGCCGCGCCTCGCACCCCGAGGCCGTCCCGAACGTCGGCGTCGTCCTGCACCTCACTGGCGACGCCCCGGACCTCGCGGACCTGCGCGACCGCGTCGCCCGCCACCTCCACCGGCTCCCCTGCCTCACCCACGTACTCGCCACCGGGGACGGCCCGCCCCACTGGCGGCCGGCCGCGCCCGAACTCGACACGCACGTCGTCGAGGAGCGCGTCACCGCGGGACCCGGCTGCCTCGACGACGCCGTACGGGAGAACCTGCGCCGGCCGCTGCCCGCCGACGCCCCGGCCTGGCGGCTCGTGCTGCTGGCCGGGCACGCCCGACGGGAGTACTGCCTCGCCCTGTTCAGCCACCACGAGGTGCAGGACGCGGCGAACCTCGTCGCCGTCGTCGAGACGCTCCTCGGGGCGGACGAGGGGAGCGGCTCGGCCCACGCGTTCGGGGCCGGGGACGTGCCCGTGCCCGCGCCGCCCGAATCCCTCGCCACCAGCGCGTACATCTGGGGCGACACCCGCCCGCACGGCCTGTGGAACAGCCCCGGCCTGCCGCTGTCGGGGCGCCGGCACGTGCTGTGGCGGGAGGTGCCCACCCGGCTGCTGGTGGACACGGCCCGCGCCTACGACGCCGGCGTCAACGACGTCCACCTGGCCGCGCTCGCCCACGCCGTCACCCGCTGGGCGGCCGACCACCGGCCCGCAGCGGTACGGGAGTCGCTGCCCGTCATGCTGCCGGTGAACCTGCGCACCCCCGCCGAGACCGGGCTGCCGGGCAACCGGTTCTTCCTCGCCCTGCTCGGCCTCCCCGGCGGGGAGATGACCCCGGCGCGCCGACTGCGGAGGACCCTGCGCGCCACCGCCCCCGTCAAGGAACCGGCCTACCGGCAGACCCTGTTCCACCTCACCCGGGAGGCCGTCTACGAACAGCTCGTCGCCCGCACCGCCGCCCCCGACCGGCTGACCGCCGTCGCGTCGACGTTCCGGGTCCGGACGCGGCTGAGCCATCTCGGCGATCCCGTGCGGCGGGTCGTGCCGATCATCTGCTGCCCCGACGGATTCCCCCTCACCGCCGCCGTGTTCGTGTACGGCGAGACGTCCACCGTGTCGTTCCAGATCGACCGGGCGCTGCCCGCCGGCGACACGGTTCCCGAGCTGTGGCTCCAGGCGGTCGAGTCCATGGCCACCTGCGCCGGCGACGGGGGCACCCGGTGAACGCCTTCCGCGACCAGGTCGCCCTCGTCGTCTCCGCCAGCCGCGGCATGGGGTACGAGATCGCCGCCGAACTCGCCCGCCGGGGCGCGTCGGTGGCGATCACCGCGCGCGGCGAGGAACCCCTGCGGCAGGCCGCCAAGGCCATCCGGGCCGAGACCGGCCGCCGCGTCCTGCCCGTCACCGCCCACAGCCGCAAGGAGGACGACCGCAAGGCCGCCGTCGACGCCGTCATGGACACCTTCGGACGGCTCGACCTCCTCGTCTACACCACCGGCACCAACCCCGCGCTCGACACCCTCGCCGTCGACCTCGACCTCGACTGCTTCCGCCTCATGTTCGACACGAACGTCCTCGGCGCCCTCGGATACGTCCAGCTCGCCTGGCGGGCGTGGATGCGGGAACACGGCGGATCGGTCCTCATCATGAACACGATCGCCGCGACCGACGTGGTGCGGCTCCCCGCCTACAGCGCCACGAAAGCGGCCCTGCACCGCCTCACCCAGGACCTCGCCGACCAACTCGCGCCCCGCGTACGGGTGAACGCCGTCGCCCCCGCCTTCATCCGCACCCCGTTCATGGACTCCCTGACCGTCCTGCCCGAGCCGACCATCGCCGCGAGCTACCCCCTCGGCCGGATCGGCGAACCCTACGACGTCGCGCAGGCCGCGGCTTTCCTGCTCTCCCCGGCGGCCTCCTGGATCACCGGGGTCACGCTGCCGGTGGACGGCGGCAAGGCCAGCGCGGCCATCACCCACGACCGGCCGCATCCCGCACCGGGACGGCCGGTGCACTGACCGGACCGGGGGGTTCAGGGCGCTGTCGAGGGCCGGTGGCCATCGTGCTGCCGTCAGGCGCGCGGCACCCCGTCCCCCTGCAACCACACCAGCAACTCGTCGTGCCGCAGCTGATACGCCGTCCCCGCCGACCGGAGCAGCCCGCGATCGTGGCACCACCGCAGGAACCCCGCCAGCCGCCACGGCAACCGCCCCCTGGTCGCGGTGACCACCCCCGCGTACTGGCGTGTGGTGATCGCGACGAAACCGGGCCCGGCGGCCAGCCCGCACGCGACGGCCGTCACCGCGGCGAGCGGCCACGGCATGCGCAGCCAGTCGACGAAGAGCAGCGCGTAGAGCGCCACGCCCCCCGTCACGGCGCCCGCGGCCAGCCCGGCGAGGGCGTCATTGCGCAGCGGGGACAGCGGGGTCGGTACACCCGGCGGATCGGGGTCGGGGTCTCCGCCGCCCTTGCGC
>NZ_LIRL01000158.1:269-1542 GCF_001419795.1 Streptomyces niveiscabiei | reverse complement strand
CGAGGAGTACGCGGCGGCGCTCCGCAGGGGGATCGCGATGCAGAGGATCGGCCTCTACTACCCATACGTCCATTTCCGCGACGACGCATGGCTCAAGGCCGCTGCCCTGTACTGGCCGCGTATGGCACGTGTGGTTCCACCGGGTTACCCGGTCGACGACCGGCTCCTGGTGCGGACCCTGCGGGACGAGCTGGACTTCGTCGTGGACGTCGACCCGCANNCGGCTGCGCCACATGTTCCTGGTGACGGAAGGGCCCTGGGGATACAGCTCGGGGTGGGTGCCGAGCGACGACACGAGATACGTACGCGTCGGCGGGGACCCGCCCGTGGTGGAGGAGGAACCCTGGCCGTTCACTCCCACCGGGAAACCCGTACCCGAGCGCCGGCTCACCGGCCTGCACTGGGAGGAGGTCGATCCGCGGCTGCGCGAGGCCCTCATGGACGCGAACCTGGCCGTGGCGACGGAGCGTTCGGTGCTGGCTCCGGCCCGGGGGCGCAAGTGGCTCGCGATGCCTCCCGCGCTGGGGTGGACCTACAAGGGCATGCTGACCCAGGAACTGGCCCGCAGGACCGGCTACGTGCCGGCCACCGACCAGGACCGCGCTCACGACATGATCGGCCACTGGGACGAGAAGGCCGTCATCAGCACGTGCATGGAGGACGACCGGTACATTGTTCCCTTCGACCCGGCCACGGACTTCGCCGGCCGTCGCCGGAGCCCTGCCGGCCGGCCTCGACGACGTACCCGCCGAGAAGATCGTCAAGGTCCGCAAGGACTACGCCGGCGAGTTCACCGCCTTCACCGATGCCGTCAGCGCGGCCGCCGCCGACCTGGAGGAACACCTCGCCGGTATCGAGGACGCGGCAGCCCTGCGCGAATACCTGCGGCTGCAACTCGCCCGCACCGTCGAGGAGCCGCTGGAGGACCTGCGCGGCGCCCTGCGCGGCCTGGGCCTCAGGACGGCGGACACCGTCCTGAACTTCAAGTTCGAACTCGGCACACTCACCACCGCGATGGCCGGCACGCTGGGCCAGGGACCGGTGACCGTCGCGGGAGTCACGTTCGGCCTCGCGACGATGCGTACGGGGATGGCGGAAGCTCGCGATGCACAGATCAAGGGTTCCCCGGTCGGTTTCCTGCTCCGCGTCCAGCACCACCTGCCGCAGGTCCCCGTCAAACGACGTGCCCTGCGGGCGCTCTGGCGCGCTGTGGGCATCGGGCCGTAGAACACCCTGCCGCCTGGCATCAGGTGGGCAGCGCGGCGAGCCAGTC
>NZ_LIRL01000158.1:0-251 GCF_001419795.1 Streptomyces niveiscabiei | reverse complement strand
CGTCCAGGCCGCCGCCGAGGAACAGGGACGGCTGGGGGAGGGGTGCTCCGGCGAAGCCGGCGAGGTCCTGCCAGTCGCGGTCCATGTTCCGGTAGCGGTTGAGGGCGCCGGTCATGCCGGTGCGTTCGAACTCCTCGGCGTAGACGTCGAGTTCGCCTTCGCCGAGCCAGGCAGGCAGCCGCCCCGCGGGGAAGCGGTCACGGAGCCGTCCGCCCGGGCCGACGAAATGCGGGTCCGGGTCGCCGGGGCCG
>NZ_LIRL01000157.1 GCF_001419795.1 Streptomyces niveiscabiei | reverse complement strand
ACCCCGAGAACCCGCCGCCCTCGGTCAGCGCCCCCGTCGCCAGCAGGGCGACCAGCAGGACGACCGCCCCGGCGGACAGCAGCTCCTGGACCCGCGCCGGCAGCGCGACCCGCCCGTGCAGGAGGGGCCCCGTCAGCCGGAAGGCGTACGTCCCGAGAGCCAGGGCGAGGATCGCGACGACGGTCGGACTCACGGGGTCACCTCAGGGGCGTACAGGAAGA
This sequence comes from Streptomyces niveiscabiei, assembly GCF_001419795.1. GTDB lineage: Bacteria > Actinomycetota > Actinomycetes > Streptomycetales > Streptomycetaceae > Streptomyces > Streptomyces niveiscabiei. The sequence continues at coordinate 13,904 of NZ_LIRL01000157.1, read as the reverse complement.
GCCCCAGCAGAGCTACGAGGACAGGTACCCCGGTGGGCAGGAGCGGGGTCGCCGCGAGGGCGAGACCCGCACCGAGGGCGACGGGCCGCCGGACGCGGGAGTCCTTGCGGAGGGTGGGTACGACGAGCGCCGCGAGGATCGCGGGAAAGGCCGCGTCGAGCCCGTACCGGGACGTGTCACCCAGCGCCTGCCCCGCGAGCGCGCCGACGGCGACGGCCGTGTTCCACACGGCGAACAACGCGATCCCGGACGTCCAGAACGCGGCGCGGCGGCGGCCCGGGCCGGACTGCGCGAGGGTGAAGGCGACCGTCTCGTCCGTGACGAGGTGCGCGCCGAGCAGCCGGGTGAGGGGACCGCGGCCGATGTCCTCGGCGACGGCGAGGCTGTAGGCGACGGTCCGGGTGTTGAGGACGAGCCCGGTCGCGGCGGCGGCCAGCGGACCGCCCCCGGCGAGGAGCACGCCGACCGCGCTGAACTGGGCCGATCCCGCGTACACGACGAGGGACATGACGACCGGCACCCACACCGGCAGCCCGCCGCTCACGGCGATCGCGCCGAAGGACACCCCGACGACCCCGCTGGCGAGGCAGACGAGGAGGACGTCCCGCAGGAGGGTGGAGTCGGCGGGTGATACCTGTGGACTACCCCCGGATGGGGTAACCCTGGAGAGTGTTCGGCGCGGAGAACGCATGTTCTCCACGATGAACGCAGAGCCGGTCGTTCGTCAAGGCGAACGTTCGTACTCGTGCAGCGAACGGAGTGGAAGCGTGAGTGAACCCCTGGAGTGGCTCGCGGCCTCGTTGAAGCGGGAGCGTGCCAGGGCTGGGCTGTCCCTGTCCGAGCTGGCCAAGCGCGCGGGCATCGCGAAGTCCACGCTGTCCCAGCTGGAGGCGGCGAGCGGGAACCCGGGGATGGAGACGATCTGGGCGCTGGCGGTGGCGCTCGGTGTCCCGTTCAGCGTGCTCGTCGAGCCGCCCTCGGCGCCCGTGCGGGTCATCCGCGCGGGGGAGGGTCCCACGGTCCACTCCGAACAGTCGAGTTATCTCGCGACGCTGTTGTCCGCGAGTCCGCCGGGGGCACGCCGGGACATTTACTACGTATGGCTGGAACCTGGCACTATCCGGGAATCCGAACCGCATATTCCCGGCACGGTGGAACACATCGTGGTCACCGAGGGAAGCGTGAAAGCGGGGCCGCGCGGTGAGGGTGTGGAGGTCGGTCCGGGGGATTACCTGTCGTATCGCGGAGATGTGGCGCATACGTACGAGGCGACGGCGGCCGGAACGAAGTTCGTGCTCGTCATGCAGCACGTGTGAACGGGAAATGAATTCGGCGCCGCGGGCCGGCCCGCGAGGGGGCGCAGAGGGAAAGGCAGGAGCCCCGTCGCCGGACGGCGCGGGGCTCCTTGGGTGGTGCTCTCAGACTGCGATCACGCTGCCGGTTCCGGCAGTCGCCCGGCGGATCAGACCGGGGTGACGTTCTCCGCCTGCGGGCCCTTCGGGCCCTGGGTCACGTCGAAGGAAACCTGCTGGTTCTCTTCGAGGGAACGGAAACCCGAGGCGTTGATCGCGGAGTAGTGGACGAAGACGTCGGGGCCGCCGCCTTCTTGGGCGATGAAACCAAAGCCCTTTTCGGCGTTGAACCACTTCACGGTTCCGGTAGCCATAAGCCCTCCTTGGGCTCAAAGGGTCGCCCTGCTCCAGAACCTGCAAGTGTGAAAACAGTGCTGCACAACTGCAAACTTCCGAAAACGTCGAGAGCCCGCGGTCACATGCTCCGCAGGCTCTGTACTGCAAGGGAAACCAAACTGCAACTTGCGGCGAGCCTAGCACGCAGGCAGCCGAAAGCGATAGAGGTCAAGATCACGTCACCCGGAGGTTTGAAACACCCGGGCAATGGGTTGACGGCGGGGGAAGGAGGGGGTGACTCCGCAGCGTACCGGACCGGGGTCTAGCCTCGCGATGTGGACAATTCTCGCACCCGGCCGCGCGTCGGCCACATCCAGTTCCTGAACTGCCTGCCCCTGTACTGGGGGCTCGCGAGAACGGGCACGCTGCTCGATCTTGAGCTGACCAAGGACACCCCCGAGAAGCTCAGCGAGCGGCTCGTGCAGGGCGACCTCGACATCGCCCCCATCACCCTCGTCGAGTTCCTGCGCAACGCCGACGAGCTGGTGGCCTTCCCCGACATCGCGGTCGGCTGCGACGGACCCGTCATGTCCTGCGTGATCGTCTCGCAGGTCCCCCTCGACCGGCTGGACGGCGCCCGCGTCGCCCTCGGCTCGACCTCCCGCACCTCCGTCCGGCTCGCCCAGCTCCTGCTCGCCGAGCGGTACGGGGTAACTCCCGAGTACTACACCTGCCCCCCCGACCTGAGTCTGATGATGCAGGAGGCCGAGGCCGCCGTCCTCATCGGCGACGCCGCCCTGCGCGCCAACCTCCTCGACGGGCCGCGCTACGGGCTCCAGGTCCACGACCTCGGCACGCTCTGGAAGGAGTGGACCGGCCTCCCCTTCGTCTTCGCCGTCTGGGCCGCCCGCCGCGACTACCTCGACCGCGAGCCCGACCTCACCCGCGAGGTCCACCGCGCCTTCCTCGCCTCCCGCAACCTCTCCCTCGACGAGGTCGGCAAGGTCGCCGAACAGGCCGCCCGCTGGGAGGAGTTCGACGAGAAGATCCTGGAGCAGTACTTCACGACCCTCGACTTCCGCTTCGGCGCACCCCAGTTGGAGGCCGTCGCGGAGTTCGCGCGCCGCGTGGGCCCGACGACGGGCTTCCCCGCGGACGTCAAGGTGCAGCTGCTCACCCCGTAGGGCTCGCCCCGCAAGGCTCGCTCCGCGCGAGCGCTCAGCGCCGCCCCAGCCACTGCTCCTCGTCCAGCAACTTCCGCAGCCGGGGCGAGAGTTCGGGTACGGCGGCTCCCGCCGCCTGCGCCCGCGCGACCGTCTCGACGTACGTCAGCGCCTCCTCGCGCAGCCGCTCCTTCTCCTTGCCCTGCCTGCTCCCGGCCAGCCAGACCCAGACCGCGAGGGGGAGGAGGACCAGGGCGAGGTAGCCGAACGTCACGCCCTGCCACCAGCCGTAGGCGGCGCCGACCAGGGCGGCGACGACGAAGAGGCAGCCGGCCTCGTCGTGCCAGCCGCCCTGGCCGGCGATCTTCTCGTACGCGGCGACGGAGCCGGGGACCGGCGGGACGGTCTGGACGGCGTAGGGGTTCGGAGTACCGGGCACGGCGCCGGGCTGCTGGTGGCCGTAGGGACCGGCAGGGGCGCCCGGGGCCCGATGGTCGTAGGGACCGGCGGCGTACGGTCCCGCTGGAGTAGCAGGGGTATGAGCGGGCTCGCCGCCCGTCGGCCGGTACGTCGGCACCGGGACCGTCGGTCTAGTACCCCCGTACCCCGACCGCCCCTCCAACCACGCGGGTACGTGGGTCACCGGCAGCCCCCGCGACCGCGCCACGCCCAGGACGTGCCGGTAGCCGATCAGCGCCGGATGCTCCAGCTCCCTCTTCCAGCGGGACCGCACGGATATCAGGCAGGCGATCCCGACGACGAGGACCGGCGCGGCAGGGCCGTAGGCGAGCGCCGGGGCGTCCGCGAGCGCCGGGACCTCCGGGCCGATGACCGGCCACACCCCGCCGACCAGCAGCGCGAGCCCGCCGAGCCAGCGCGGCACCCGTACGAGGTCGAGCAGCAGGCGCGGCGAGAGGAAGTCACCGAGCGGCGCGCGCTGCGCGGCCTGCTGCTGGAGCACGAACCCGAAACCCAGACAGCAGGCGGCGCTCACGGCGAGAGTCAGAACCAGAACCGACACGCTGCGTACCTCGATGATCATCAGGTCGGACCACGGTCGTCGTGGGCTGACTGTAGTACTCAGGAGCTACGACCGTTCCCGGGCAGTACGAGAACGACTCCTACAGGTACCCCGGGACCGGGGCCCCGACGCCGGCCGCGACCCCACCGGGAAGCAACGTGAAGCAAAGCACGCGGGGGATACGGCCGTACCGCCATCGTGGGGCGCGCAGCCCCGCCGCGCCATGGCGTACGCCACACCCCCGTCACGATCGCGCCATACGCACCACCCGCGCCGGACGCCGCGCACACCCCCCGACCAGCGCGCCCACCTCGGCGATCACCCAGCCAAGTCCCTTGTGCGGACCGCCACTTGATACGTGTCATGTTCCCCCGGCCCTTGACGCTGACCGCTGCCTGGGGCTTTGCTGTGCGTGATCGGCCGATCGCAGGCCGACGGCAACCAGTGTCGCGCCAGGAGGACGAGGAAAACCCGCGGTGCCCCCACCCCCGCCTTCCCCGGTTCCCGGTCGCGAACGCGAGCCCAGGATCCTCGACGCCACCCTCGACGACGCGGAACTCGGCGTCGCCCGCGCCGCGTTGGCACAGGGCCGCTGGCAGGCCGCCCGCACGCTGCTGGCCCGCACGGGCGACGACTGGGACCGCCGAGGCCACCGAGCCGCCGTCCTCGCCCTGGAACCGGACACCGCGGCCACGGACTGGCTGCACGCCGAACCGGACAACGCCGACGCGGCCACCCTCCGCGCCCTGACCCTCGTCCACCGCACGGTACGGGGCAGGCCCGAGGGGTACGACGACGCCCGCGCGGCCTGCCGCATCGCCGCCGACCTGACCCCCACCGACCCGACCCCATGGCTGGGCCTCCTACGGCTGGCCCTGTTCCGCGGGCGCGGGGGAGAGGACGCAGGGCTGGTACGGGGGGAGGGGTATGACGACGCCGACGCGGCCCGGCAGGACGGGTACGACGGCACCGAGGTGGTCCGGTACGGCGGTGACGCCGATGTGGTCCGGCTCTTCGAAGAAGTCCGTGCCCGTCACCCCGACCACCACCAGGCCCACCACCTGATGGTCGCCCACCTCGCGGAACGCCGTGCCGACAGCGGCCCCGACCCCCTGCACGAGGTGTACGACTTCGCCGCCTGGGCCGCCGAACAGGCCCCCGCGGACTCCCCGCTCGCGATCCTCCCGGTCGTGGCGCACGCCGAGCGCTACCGCGTCCTCGCCACCCGGGGCCACCTCTCCGCCGACCCGGCGGCCTCCGGACACTGGGCCGACGACCGCGCGCGCGAGGTGATGAAGACCGCGTACGACTGGTGGCTGGAGTGGGAGCACGAGGGCCACCCGCGCCGCCTGCTCGACCTCAACTACCTGGCCCACGCGACGGTCTGCGCCGGCCGCGCCGCCGAGGCGTCGGCCCTCTTCCACCGCATCGCCGACCACGCGACGATCCGCCCCTGGTCCTACCCCGCCAGGGATCCGTACGAGGCGTTCACGGCGGCGAGGGAAAGGGCGCTGGGCAGGGGCTGCTGCGAGGACCACCCCGCGTAGTACCCGGTTAATACCTGAGAACGAGGTGTGACTGCCCCGCAGGACTGGCCCCCACCCACCTCCGAGTGCTCGAATGGATACGTGAATCCCGAACCACCCGAGGAGACCCCCGCAGCCGGCACCCCCGTCGGCCGCCGTGTCTTCCTCGGCACCCTCGGTCTCGGCGCCCTGGGCGTGGCCGCCGCGCCGGTCCTCCAGCGCGGCATGGAGTCCGTGCTCGGCGCGATCGCGGGGAAGGACCCCACGGGCCTGACCGGCCTCCTCCCGAACGGCGGCGGCTTCCGCTACTACTCGGTGACCGCGTCCGTCCCCCGCAAGAACGACACGAACTACCGCCTCACCGTCGACGGCCTGGTGGACCGCCCCGCGACGTACACCCTCCCCGACCTGAGAGCCATGCCGCAGACCCGCATGGTGAAGGACGTCCAGTGCGTCACCGGCTGGCGCGTCCCCGGCACCCCCTTCGAGGGCGTACGCCTCTCCCACCTCCTGGACGCGGCCGGCGTGCGGTCCAAGGCGGGCGCGATCCGCTTCACCTGCTTCGACGGCGCCTACACCGAGAGCCTCACCCTCGCCCAGGCCCGCCGCGCCGACGTCCTGGTCGCCCTGCGCATGCAGGACAAGGACCTGGGCCACGACCACGGCGGCCCGGTCCGCCTCTACGTCGCCCCGATGTACTTCTACAAGTCCGCCAAGTGGCTCTCGGGTATTACGGTCACCGAGGACGTGCGGCCCGGCTACTGGGAGGAACGCGGCTACGACATCGACGCCTGGGTCGGCAAGTCGAACGGACGGGACGATGACCCCACCGGCTGACACCCTCCCCACCACGACCGACGTCCCCCGCTTCTCGCCGGCCGTCCGGTGGATCCACCGCACCACCGCCCTCCTCATGGGCATCTGCGTCGTCACCGCCGCCTGCCTTTACCTCCCGGAGCTCGCGGAACTCGTCGGCCGCCGCGAACTGGTCGTCCGCGTCCACGAGTTCGCGGGCCTCGCGCTGCCCGTCCCGGCCCTCGCCGGACTCGCCTCGCGCGCGTTCCGTGGCGAACTGCGCCACCTCAACCGCTTCGGCCCGCACGACCGGATCTGGCTGCGGGCGGCTCTCCGCCGGGACCGGCGCCCCTCCTCCCGCCCGGCCGCCAAGTTCAACGCCGGCCAGAAGGTCTACGCCGCCTGGATCGCCGGAGCCACCCTGGTCATGCTCGGCACCGGCCTACTCATGTGGTTCACCCACCTCGCCCCGATCATGTGGCGCACCAGCGCGACCTTCGTCCACGACTGGCTGGCCCTCACGATCGGCGTAGTACTCGCGGGCCACATCGGCATGGCCTTCGCCGACCCCGAGGCCCGCCACGGCATGCGCACCGGCTCGGTCAGCCGTACCTGGGCCCGCCGCGAACACCCCCTCTGGTACCCGGAGGACAAAGAACGGTGACACCGAGGGCGCCCAGACAGCCGTAGGCCACCGGCTGGAGGGCGCCCCGGCAGAAGACGACGGCCACTCGACCGAACGCCCCGGCTCCTCGGCGGGCGGCGACGGCTCCCCGCCCGAAGGCGAAGGCCCCTCCGTAGACGGCGACGGCGACGGCGACCCGCTCCGCCCGTCCCGTACGACGACCAGGCCCCCTTCCGCGACCGCCCGCACCCCGCGCGCGAGGTGCTGGAGCTGCGTCAGCTCGGCGGCGTACATCTTGATCGTGTGCTCGATCGCCGCCTCGTGCAGGCCGAGGGCGGGCAGGTCGGCGCGGGCCGTCTGGAGCGCCGTGCGGGCCACGCGCACCTCCTGCTGGACCTGGAGGTGCGCGTGCCGGGCGAGCAGGACGGGGTGGCGCAGCAGCACCGGATAGCCCGCGTACCGCGCGGGGACCAGTTCGCGCAGCCATTTGACGGCGGAACGCTCCCAGTCGTAACTGCCGGGCGTCTTGACGTGGCGGGGCCAGTCCGGGCTGAGGCGCGTCGTCGTGAGACTCATGAGCATGGCTTCCGATGTGCGGCGGTGCGACCGGAGCAGTATTTATATATGCCGTCGCCTTTGCAAGACGTATGGAAACATTCACGGTCTCGCCGGGGGAACTCCACGCTCCGGTTACCGGCGCGTAAGCAGGATCAGTCGGGCAGGAAGAACTGGTGCCGGTCGGCGACCTGCTCGTACTCCTCCAGCCGCGCCTGCGTCCGCTCGGGGCCCGCGTCCGTCATGGCCTGGAGCAGCGCCGCCGCCATCACGCCCGGCGCCGCGTACGAGTCGAACACCAGCCGCGACCCGGTCCCCGTCGCGAACACCGCGTCCGCCTCGTCGGCCAGCGGGCCCAGCGCCAGGTCCGTGATCAGCGCCACCTTCAGGCCCGCCCCGCGCGCGACGCGCACCGCCGTCAGCGTCTCCTGCGCGTGCCGGGGCATCGAGAACGCCAGCACCCACGTCCCGCCCGCCGCCCGGGACTGGAGCAGCGCGTCGTAGGCGACGCTCCCGCCGCGCGTCACCGGCCGCACGTCCGGGTGGACCCGGCGCGCCGCGTACGTGAAGTACTCCGCGAGCGACGCCGAGATCCTCAGGCCCAGCACGGTCAGCGGCGTCGACTCCGAAAGACCCCGGCCGACCTCGATGACCTGGTCCGGGTCGGCGAAGTCGCGGCGCAGGTTCTCCAGGTTGCGGATCTCGGCGTCCACCGCCGCCTGGAGCTCGTTGCCCCGGTTCACCTCGGCCGTGCCGTGCGCCCCGAGCGCCAGCGCCTGGAGCCGCTCCCTGAGCGCCGGGTACCCGCTGAAGCCGACGGCCGCAGCGAACCGGGTCACCGAGGGCTGGCTCACCCCGACGCGCTCGGCGAGGTCCGTGATCGACAGGAGGGACGCCTCGGTGAGGTGCTCGATCAGGTACTGCGCGATGCGCCGCTGGCCGGGGGAGAGGTGCGGACCGTCGAACAGGGCCCGCAGCTGCGAGGCCGGCGAGAGTTCCGCCTCCGGTACGGCCTTCCCCGAGGTGATCGCCGACGCCTGTGCCCGTGCCTGCTGCTCCGAGGGCCCGGAGCCTCCTCCTGTGTCTCCCACGCGCCTCAACATAACCCAGGATCACCGCCGGTAGACGGTGATCGAGTACCCCACCTCGTCCACCGCCCGGCTGGTCCGCAGCAGCTCAGCGAGCCGCCCCCGCGCCTTCGCCGCCGCCGAGTCGGAGACGACCAGCAGCCCCTGCACCCGCTCGATCGGCACGGCCAGCGGATCGCTCGCCTCGATGCCGTAGTACGACGGCACCCCGGCCCCCTTGTACACGAGCCACATCGGCTCGCCCCGGTACTTCTCCGCGAGCCGCCCGAGGTCCTGCCCCCAGTCCACGTTGGAGTCGTGCAGCCGCAGATGCGTACGGGACGGACCCCCGAACGCCTCGTTGGAGTACGGCAGATAGGAGGGAAACGTCCGCAGCGAACTCACCGCGACGAACGCCACCAGCGCACAGGTCACCCACACCCGCCGCAGTGTCAGCGCACAACCCGCCGCAACGGCGAGGAACATGGGCACGAACACCGCGTACCGCGTCCCCAGGTCCCGCGCCCCCGTCATCGCCGACGCCAGCAACACCCCCGCCGGCACCAGCACATACACCGCGGCGCGCCGCAACCTCGGCACCGACAGCATCGCCACCACCCCCGCCACCCACAGCGCGATCATCCCCAGCGGCGTCTTCACCAGCAGCGCGGCCGGCAGGTAGTACCACCGCGACCCGGTGTAGAGCTGCCCGAACAGGAACCCCTGCCACTGCTGGTTCTCGAACCTGAACTGCACCCGCATCCCGTCCCGGTACGACTCCGGCACCGGCAGCAGATCCACAACCAGCCCGCGCAGACCGCGAGTCGACGGAATCTCACCCGGTGCCGGACTCCACCGCAGCCGGGAATCGACGACGAGATACGACACCCACACGACGGCGAACGCCGCCACCACGACACCGCACGCACCCAGCAGCGCCTTGCGTCGACCGGCCCGCCACAGCGACACCACCGCCAGCCCCGCGAACACCGGTACGGCCGTCAGCACGCTCATCTTCGTCGCCAGCGCCGCCCCCAACGCCAGCCCGGCCAGGGCGAGATACAGCCGAGGGTTCCGCTCCGCCCGCCACAGCAGCCACGCCGACGTCAGCAGGAACCCCGCCGCCGGGACGTCCAGCGTGGCCAGCGAACCGTGCGCGATCACGTCCGGCGAGAACGCGTACAGCGCGAGCGCGACGAAGGCCGCCGCGCGCCCGGCGACGTCCCGCGCGAAGAAGAAGACGACCAGCCCGAACAGGAGCGTCAAGGCGATGACGGGTAACCGGGCCCAGAACATCACGTCCCAGGGGTCGTTGCCGGACTCGTATAAAAGGTGACGGCCCAACGCGCCCTGATCACCGGTGAATCGCGGATCGACGTGCGGGTCGGCGACGGCCACCCCGAGGGCCACGATCAGCTTGCCCAGCGGCGGGTGCTCGGGGTTGTAGCGGACCTCGTGCGCGTGCAGGTAGTCGGCCGCCGTCCCGACGTACACCGGCTCGTCGACGGTCGGTGTCTGCTGAACGGCCGTCGTCACCATGGCCGTCGCCATCTGGGCCAGCAGCAGGAATACCAACAGGGGGACCAGCCAGGGGCGTTGACGGGCCCGGAGGAGTGCCGGGGGTTCTCGCAGAAGAGTTGTGCTCGCCATCATCCGCCCTAGATGACCGTACGGGGTGGGAGCGCCCGCTCTGTCCAGATTAGGCCGCTCCCACCCCTCAGTACGTCACCGCTTCACGAGTCGTACCGATAGACCGTCCGCCGTGTAGTGGGGTACGGCGCGCAGGTGGGCCGAGTTCACCTCCACCTTGTCGAACTGGCCGCGCAACTGGGCCGCGTGGAGGACCCGGACGACCGAGCCGGCGGCCGGCGGCTGCTTGGCGTCCAGGCGCAGCACCAGCTTGGCGCCCCGCTCCAGACGGGCGCGGCCGGAGACGGTGAGGACGGCCCCGTGGCCCTTGCGGACCGTCAGGTCGAGCGTCGCGGCGCCCTGCGTCCAGCTGCCGCGCACCCGCACCGGCTGCGGGGCGCCGAGCGTGCCGCCCGCGAGGGTGACGTGGCCCTGGCCGAGCGCGTTGGCGTGCCCGGCGACGAGCGTGCCCTCCTTGACGACCGTGCCGCCGTGGTAGCGGTTGTGGCCGGTCAGGGTGAGCGTGCCGGTGCCCTTCTTGGTCAGGCCGCCGGCGCCGTCGATGTCGTTGCGCCAGGCGTCGGCCGCGTGGAAGCCGTGCTTGGCCGCGTCCAGGGTGACCGTGACGTCGGACTCGAAGGAGCCGTACCCGTCGGCCGCCGCGAACAGGTTGAGGCGGCCCCACTGCTCGAAGCCGTCCAGCAGGACGTAGCCCGACTCCAGCGCGGTCGTCCGCAGCACCGCGCGGCGCTGCTCGGCGCTCAGGTACGGCTGGCGGGTCTCCAGGAGGACCTCGGCGCCCTTGGGGACGGTCAGCGGGTAGGAGCGTCCCCTGCGGGGCAGGACGTACGTCAGCTTCGGCTCGACCAGGCAGGCGTTGGCCTCGCGGTGGGCGTACCGGTCGGCGGCGTCCGCGTGGGCGTACGTGTACAGGGTGTCGGCGTTCGTGCCGGTCTTCGCCGTGAAGTAGGCCAGCGCCTGGGCGCGCGCCGCGGCCTTCAGCTCGGCGTTCGCCGGGTCGGCGAGGGTCGCGGCGGCCAGCGCGGTGGCCATGATCCGACCGCCGATCACGTCGACCGTGGAGTGCATGCCGGACATGATCCGGGTGTGGCTCAGCTCCAGGGCGCGGGTCACCAGCTCCTGGAAGCGCTCCGGGACGGCGTACGCGTAGGCGAGCGCGGCGAGGTGGAAGGCGTTGGTGTGGCCGCTCGGGTAGCCGCCGTCGTCCTTCGGCGACAGGTTCCGCTGGCGCAGCAGCTGCGGGACGACCAGGACCTTCGAGTCGTAGACCGGGAAGCCGAGGTCGTCGGTCCTGCCGGTGTCGACGACCTGGCTGTTCTCGTTCATGCGCCACGGACGCGGGTACTGGTAGGCGTACTTGCCCGGGTTGCCGGACGCGTAGTTGCCGCGCACGGTGTCGACGAGCGTGGCGACCAGGCCGAGGTCCGAGTCGTGCGAGCCGGCGCCGAGCGCGGAACCGGCGGGCGCGTCGGCCGGGACGGCGTCGTCGATCTTCGCCGGCGGGACGCCGTCGGGCGCGGCGGTGATCGAGGTGACCGCCTTGGCGCCGGAGCGGTAGAGCGGGGCCAGCGGGCCGAGGCCGCCGATCATCGCGTAGCTCTGGTGCTGGCGGTCGTAGACGAACGCCTCCTTGCCCTGGGCCTCGGTGCGGGCGTGCGTGAGCCGGATGCTGTAGCGCACGTTGGCGCGCAGCACCTCGCGGTCCAGGGCGGTGCCGGTGTTCCAGGCGTCGCCCGTCTTCCAGACCTTCGCCATCCCGCCGAGGACCCGCACCACGGCGTTCGTCTCGGGCGTGAGGTTCGCCATGACGTTCGTCTTGTAGTCGTCGACGAACGCCGCCGGCGTGGCGGTCGCGGCCTTGGCGTCGGCGGCGCCGAGCCACGACACGAGCGTCGGCGCGGCCACCAGAGCGGCCGAACCGCCCACGGACGCCTTGAGGAAACGCCTTCTGTTCACTGCGGCGGGGGACGACATGCGTGTGCCTCTCTGGAAGTGACGGAGATCGTGCGATCGGGCGCGGCTCGGAGGCAGCTGCCGTCGACTGAGCCGGGTGATGCGTACCAGCGAAGATCTACGGCGGAGTCGTGACCGTTCCGGGTGGGAACGGCGACCGGATCATGTCCCGTGGGTGAACGGGGAGTTCGGCCGACGCCGCGCACATGTACAAGGAGAGAGAGTTCTACAGGAGCGCGCGGGCCAGCGCCACCGCCCCCTCGACGGGCGCCACCGTGAGCGGTCGCGCCTTCGCGCCCGGTACGGCCTCGGCGAGGCCCGCCGTGAACGCGTCGTACAGCACCGGCTGCCCGAGGACGGTCCCGCCGGCCACCACCACGTCGTCCACCGGGACGCCGCGTGCGGCGAGCCGGGCGACGAGCGCCGCGAGGGCCTGGCCGGCCTCGGCGATGACGGCGTGGGCGAGGGGGGAGCCGGAGGCGGCGGCGGAGAAGACGACCGGCGCGTGCCGCCCCCAGTCGGCGGAGGCGTTGGCCGCGCTCTCCAACGCCGCGCCCAGCGCCGGGACTTCGGGCACCCCGAGCGCCTCGACGAGCCCGCGGGCCAGGGAGTCGGGGGCTTCCCCCCGGTCGTGCGCGGCCCAGGAGGCGCGCGCCGCCTCGCGGACGAGCCCGGCGGCGCCGCCCTCGTCGCCCAGCACGGCGCCCCAGCCGCCCACTTGGACCGCCGAGCCGTCCGCGAGGCGGCCCACCGCGACGGAACCGGTGCCGGCGACGAGCCCGACCCCCTGGTCGAGACCGGCGGCGGGCACGAGGAGTTCGGCGTCCCCGACGATCGACGCGGGGACGCCGAGAAGTTCTTGCAGAGCGGTACGGATGTCCGCGCACTGGCGCGGCGTCTCGCAGGCGTGCGCGCCCACCGCGACGGCGGACGGACGCGCGCCCGGCGGCAGCGCCTCGCTCACGAGGTCGGCGAGCCAGCGGGCGGCGGCGTCGGTGTCGTGCGGGCGCCAGCCGCTGCTGGCACGGACATGGTCGGCGACCGTCTCGTCCCCCGCGAGCGCGCGGAGGTGCGTCTTGGTGCCGCCCACGTCGATGCCGACCAGAAGCGGGCACGAGGGGGGTGCGTCCTGCACGGGTTCTTCCTTCGTCGAGACGTCAACGCGTCCAGCGCCTGGCGTGGGCGCTGAGCTGCGACGGCGGGCGAACCGTGCGGAGTGTGAACGGATCTTGAACTTTCTCGGGAAGCCCCGGGACGGGCTTCGGTCGGCCACGGCAGGCGAGTACCGTGAGGATTTCGTTAGGAAGCTAACTAACGAAGTAGGGTGCGTCAAGAGGTTGTTGTACACCCTGGGAGAGCCGCGTTCCGCAGGTGACGGGTGGGTGACCCGTTCTGCCTGCGTGTGGGAGGCGACACCGTTGTCATACGGCGGATGTCGATCGCTGGCTGTCCAGACATTCAATCATTCGTAACTCCGGCGACACAATGCGCCGGGTTGCTCGCCGACCATTTCTGTTGGGGGAGCTGTGCAGCACCTGAGTGAGAGCGCGGGCGCGGTCTTCGCCGTCCTCGCGGAGGCGGGCGACGCCACCCGGCCCCGCCTGGCCCAGCTCGCGGGCCTGTCCAAGCCGACGGTGTCCAGCGCGGTGGCCGAGCTGGAGTCGGCGGGCCTCGCGTCCCGTACCGGCACGACGAGCGGGACGACCGGCCGCTCGGCCGCCGTCTACCGCATCGGCCCCGCCGCCGGAACGGTCCTCGCGGTGGACCTCGGCTCCACCCACACGGCGGTACGCGCCTGCACGCTGGACGGCACGGTCGTCGCCTCGCACACCGCCCGTGACCGGGAACTTCCGGCGGAGACGGTGCGGGGGGCGCTGTGGGGGCTCGCACGGGAGGAACTGGGGCCGGTGCGGGGGGTGGT
>NZ_LIRL01000156.1 GCF_001419795.1 Streptomyces niveiscabiei | reverse complement strand
CACGTGTTCCGGCCGGACGACAGCCGGCAGGTGCTGGAGATCGGGGCGATGCAGCCGCTGCACTCGACGGCGCTGGGCAAGGTGCTGGCGGCGTACGACCCGGTCGCGCACAGCGAGGCGCTGGAGTCGGAGCGCAGGGCGTTCACGGACCGTACGGTGTGCGATCCGAAGGTGTTCGAGCAGGTCCTCGACATCACGCGCGCGCGTGGGTACGCGGCGGACGTGGAGGAGACCTGGGAGGGCGTCGCGTCGGTGGCGGCGCCGGTCCACGACCGGCGGCGGATGCCGGTGGGCGCGGTGGGGATCACCGGCGCGGTGGAGCGGGTGTGTCCGGACGGGGAGCTGCGGCCCGAGCTGATCGCTTCGGTGCGGGACTGCGCGCGTGCGGTGTCGCGGGATCTGGGTGCGGGCAGGTTCTGATGTGTGCGGGCGGGGTCTGAGAAGTATGTGAGAGCCACCGGGGCGTCGGGCGACGTTCCGGTTCTCGGCATACCCTGATCCGGACATAAGCGGTCAGATTCGGGCTGATCTCGCGAAGATCAATAACCCATGACTATCAATAACGATCGCGTTTCCGATAACAGAACTCTTGACTCACGCGTCACGCCGCGACAAGACTCCCGTCCATCGGTCGGCATTGTCGAACACCTACCGGCAATACGCGCTAGAGTGTGACAGTGCCAAGGGCCGGCATCGCTCTCACCCCGAGGGCACGGAACTCCCGGAGGGACCCGGGGTTCGGCTTCCCCTGGACGAAGGACAAAGGAGTCGCGGGTGTCCAGCTCCGACATCTTCATCGGCGAGACCATCGGTACCGCCCTGCTCATCCTGCTCGGCGGCGGCGTGGTCGCGGCCGTGGTACTCAAGGGCTCGAAAGCCCGTAACGCCGGCTGGCTCGCCATCACCTTCGGGTGGGGTTTTGCCGTTCTGACGGCCGCCTACACCACCGGACCGCTCTCCGGTGCGCATCTCAACCCGGCCGTGACCCTGGCGCTCGCGCTCAAGAAGGACGGCATCGACTGGAGCGACGTCCCGATCTACTGGGGCGGACAGCTGCTCGGCGCCATGATCGGCGCGGCCCTGGTGTGGATCGCCTACTACGGCCACTTCCACGCGCACCTCACCGACAAGGAGATCGTCGGCGACACGGACACGACGGCCACCAAGGCCATCGAGGCGCGGGAACAGGGCGCGGGCCCGGTCCTGGGCGTCTTCTCCACCGGCCCGGAGATCCGGGTGGTCTGGCAGAACCTCGCCACGGAGATCATCGGTACGTTCGTCCTGGTGATCGCGATCCTGGCGCAGGGCCTCAACGACAGCGGCAAGGGCCTCGGTGTGGTCGGCGCCCTGATCACCTCCTTCGTGGTCGTCGCGGTCGGTCTGTCCCTCGGTGGCCCGACCGGCTACGCGATCAACCCGGCCCGTGACCTCGGTCCGCGCATCGTGCACGCGCTCCTGCCGCTGCCCAACAAGGGCGGTTCCGACTGGGGCTACGCCTGGATCCCGGTGGTCGGCCCGCTCGTCGGCGCCGCTCTCGCCGCGGGTCTCTACAACGTCGCGTTCGTCTGACAGCCGCGGGTTTCACCCGTACGAGGTACGGGTTTTCGAAACTCTCGGCGAACGCCGATCGTCAAGCCCCATAACCACGGAATCTCCAGGAGCAGACAGTGACCGACGCTCACACCACCGGCCCGTTCATCGCCGCGATCGACCAGGGCACCACCTCCAGCCGCTGCATCGTCTTCGACAAGGACGGCCGGATCGTCTCGGTCGACCAGAAGGAGCACGAGCAGATCTTCCCGAAGCCGGGCTGGGTCGAGCACGACGCGAACGAGATCTGGACGAACGTCCAGGAGGTCGTCGCCGGCGCCATCGCCAAGGCGGGCATCACGCGCGACGACATCAAGGCCATCGGCATCACCAACCAGCGCGAGACGACGCTGCTGTGGGACAAGAACACCGGTGAGCCCGTCCACAACGCGATCGTCTGGCAGGACACGCGTACGGACGCCCTCTGCAAGGAGCTGGGCCGCAACGTCGGCCAGGACCGCTTCCGCCGCGAGACCGGCCTCCCGCTGGCCTCCTACTTCGCCGGCCCCAAGGCCCGCTGGCTGCTCGACAACGTCGAGGGCCTGCGCGAGCGCGCCGAGGCGGGCGACATCCTCTTCGGCACGATGGACACCTGGGTCATCTGGAACCTGACGGGCGGTGTGAACGGCGGCAAGCACTACACCGACGTCACCAACGCCTCCCGCACGATGCTGATGAACCTGCACACCCTCGCGTGGGACGAGAAGATCGCCGAGTCCATCGGCGTGCCGATGCAGATGCTCCCCGAGATCCGCTCCTCCGCCGAGGTGTACGGCGAGGTCACCGGCGGCTCCCTCGGCGAGCTGCTCGGCGGCATCCCGGTCGCCTCCGCACTCGGCGACCAGCAGGCGGCCCTGTTCGGCCAGACCTGTTTCTCCGAGGGCGAGGCCAAGTCCACGTACGGCACCGGCACGTTCATGCTCATGAACACCGGCGAGAAGATCATCAACTCGTACTCCGGGCTGCTCACCACGGTCGGCTACCGCATCGGCGACCAGGCCCCGGTCTACGCCCTGGAGGGCTCGATCGCGGTCACCGGTTCGCTGGTGCAGTGGATGCGCGACCAGATGGGCCTCATCTCCACCGCCGCCGAGATCGAGACGCTCGCCCTGTCCGTCGAGGACAACGGCGGCGCCTACTTCGTCCCGGCGTTCTCCGGCCTGTTCGCCCCGCACTGGCGCTCCGACGCCCGCGGCGTGATCGCCGGCCTGACCCGGTACGTCACGAAGGCGCACCTCGCGCGCGCCGTCCTGGAGGCCACGGCCTGGCAGACCCGTGAGATCACCGACGCCATGACGAAGGACTCCGGCGTCGAGCTCGCGGCCCTCAAGGTCGACGGCGGCATGACCTCCAACAACCTGCTGATGCAGACCCTCTCGGACTTCGTGGACGCGCCGGTGGTGCGCCCGATGGTCGCCGAGACGACCTGCCTCGGCGCCGCCTACGCCGCCGGCCTCGCCGTCGGCTTCTGGACCAGCACCGACGACCTGCGCGCCAACTGGCGCCGGGCCGCCGAGTGGACCCCCCGCATGGACGCGGAGACCCGCGACCGTGAGTACAAGACCTGGCTCAAGGCCGTCGAGCGGACCATGGGCTGGATCGAGGACGAGAGCTGAAGCGAACCCCCCGCTTCGAGCTCTGATGAGGAGTAAGAACCCGACATGACCAGTCAGCCCACCCTCCAGACCGTGCCTGCCCTGGGGACGCGCCCGGCCTCCGGCTCCAACCCGAGCCGCGCCGAGACCCGGGAACAGCTCTCCAAGGCGTCGTACGACCTCCTCGTGATCGGCGGCGGCATCCTGGGCATCTCCACCGCCTGGCACGCCGCGCAGTCCGGTCTGCGGGTGGCGCTGGTCGACGCCGGCGACTTCGCCGGCGCCACCTCCTCCGCCTCCTCCAAGCTGCTCCACGGCGGTCTGCGCTACTTGCAGACCGGCGCGGTGAAGCTGGTGGCGGAGAACCACTTCGAGCGGCGCGCGGTGTCCCGTCAGGTGGCCCCCCACCTGGCGAACCCGCTCACGTTCTACCTGCCCGTCTACAAGGGCGGGCCGCACGGCGCGGCGAAGCTCGGGGCGGGCGTGTTCGCCTACTCCGCGCTCTCCGCGTTCGGCGACGGCGTCGGCCACCTGCTGTCCCCCGCGAAGGCGGCGCAGGACGTGCCGGAGCTGCGCACCGAGAACCTCAAGGCCGTCGCGGTGTACGGCGACGACCAGATGAACGACGCGCGCATGGCGCTGATGACGGTGCGCGGCGCCGTCGAGGCGGGCGCGGCCGTCCTCAACCACGCCGAGGTCACCGGCCTGCGGTTCACCAACGGCCGGGTGACCGGCGCCGACCTCAAGGACCGGGTCTCCGGTGACGAGTTCGGGGTCAACGCGCGTCTCGTCCTCAACGCGACCGGCCCCTGGGTGGACCACCTGCGCAAGATGGAGGACCCGAACGCGGCGCCCTCCATCCGCCTCTCCAAGGGCGCGCACCTCGTCCTCAAGCGGACCTCCCCGTGGAAGGCCGCGCTGGCGACGCCGATCGACAAGTACCGCATCACGTTCGCGCTGCCCTGGGAGGACATGCTGCTCCTCGGGACGACGGACGAGGAGTACGAGGGCGACCCGGCGGACGTGTCCGTGACCGAGAAGGACACGGCGCAGATCCTCGACGAGGCCGCGTTCTCCGTCCGGGACCAGCAGCTCGCCCGCGAGAACATCACGTACGCGTTCGCGGGCCTGCGCGTCCTGCCCGGCGGGCCCGGCGACACCGCCAAGGCGAAGCGCGAAACCGTCGTCACCGAGGGGCGCGGCGGGATGCTGTCCGTCGCGGGCGGCAAGTGGACGACGTTCCGGCACATCGGCCGTACGGTCATGCAGAAGCTGGAGTCCCTGCCGGGCCACCCCCTGGGCGACGACTTCGAGCCGATCTCCTCCCTGCCGAAGAAGCTCCCCC
>NZ_LIRL01000155.1 GCF_001419795.1 Streptomyces niveiscabiei | reverse complement strand
GCGCTGGCCCCGCTCACGGGCGGCGCGTACGTCGTCGGCCTCACCGGCTCGCCCGGCGTCGGCAAGTCCACGTCCACGTCCGCGCTGGTCAGCGCGTACCGGCGGCAGGGCAAGCGGGTCGGCGTCCTCGCCGTCGACCCGTCCTCGCCGTTCTCCGGCGGGGCCCTGCTCGGGGACCGCGTCCGGATGTCCGACCACGCCTCCGACCCCGGCGTCTACATCCGCTCCATGGCCACGCGCGGCCACCTCGGCGGCCTCGCCTGGGCCGCCCCCCAGGCCATCCGCGTCCTGGACGCCGCCGGCTGCGACGTCGTCCTCGTCGAGACGGTCGGCGTCGGGCAGTCGGAGGTCGAGATCGCCGCCCAGGCGGACACCTCCGTCGTCCTGCTCGCCCCCGGCATGGGCGACGGCATCCAGGCCGCCAAGGCCGGAATCCTGGAGATCGGCGACGTCTACGTCGTCAACAAGGCCGACCGCGACGGCGCCGACGCCACCGCCCGCGAACTGAACCACATGCTGAGCCTCGGCGAGTCCCGCACACCGGGCGACTGGCGACCCCCCATCGTCAAAACGGTCGCCTCCCGAGGCGAGGGCATCGACGAGGTGCTCTCCGCACTGGAAAAACACCGGGGCTGGATGGAGGAGCGGGGAGTGCTGGCCGAGCGGCGACAGGCTCGGGCCGCCCACGAGATCGAGACGATCGCCGTGACGGCCCTGCGCGAACGGATCGGAGACCTCCGGGGCGACCGGCGTGTGGGCGCGCTGGCGGAGCGGGTGGCAGCGGGCGAACTGGACGCGTACCGGGCGGCGGACGAGCTGGTGGCGGGGGTTGTGCGCGCATAGCCGTTCGGCAACTTCCGCGTGCCCACGCCGGTTTCACGGACCCCGGCTCAGTCCTCCCGGTCCGCCGTGATCTTCCCGGTCTTCGTGTTCACGTCCCAGTCCTGGTGCTTGCCCTGGGCGTCGTGGGTCTCGATCTCCCAGGTGCCGGTGTGGTCCTCGTCGAAGTCGACGGAGGTGACCGTGCCCTTGGGGGCGGCGGCTTCGGCGGCCTGGCGGGCGGTGAGGCCGTCGGGGGTGCGGCGGTCGTCGGGGTCGGTGTCGCGGTCGAGCTGGGAGGTGAGGACCTTGCCGGTGGACGGGTCGATGCGGATGTCGTACGTCTTGGTGTCCGGGGTGAGGATCTCGACCTCCCAGCCTCGGGCTGCGTCGTCGTCGGTGTCGAGGTCGGCGGAGAGGACCGTGCCGGGGCGGGCCTTGAGGGCTGCGTCGATGGCCTGGGTGATGGTGAGGTTCGAGGTGGTGACCGTGGGGCGGGCGGCCGTGTCGTCCGACTCGTTCGTGTCGTTCGCGTCGTCCGTCCGGTCGTCCCGGTCCGTGTCGTCTGTCCGGTCCGTGAGCTGCACGTGGTTCGACTGGCCGCGCGTCTCGCCGGTGCTGGGGTCGTCGTTGGTGAGGGCGAGGGCCGTGCCTCCCGCGAGGACCGCGCTTGCGGCGACGGCGGCGATGGCGATGCTGCGCTTCATGGGTTCCGTACCTCTCCTGGTGGGGCTGTTGCGATGTGCTCCACCCTCGCGGACCGACCCTGAACGCAACCTGAAGCCACCTGAAGGGATCTTCAGGTTCGGTTTGCCACCCTGGACGCATGCGCCTGCTGATCGTCGAGGACGAAAAACGCCTCGCCCTGTCCCTCGCGAAGGGCCTCGCCGCCGAGGGGTACGCCGTGGACGTCGTGCACGACGGCCGGGAGGGCCTGCACAGGGCGACGGAGACCCCGTACGACCTGGTGATCCTCGACATCATGCTCCCCGGCATGAACGGCTACCGGGTCTGCGCGGCCCTGCGCGCGGCGGGCCACGACGTCCCGATCCTGATGCTGACCGCGAAGGACGGCGAGTACGACGAGGCGGAGGGCCTGGACACGGGCGCGGACGACTACCTGACGAAGCCGTTCAGTTACGTCGTCCTGGTCGCCCGGGTGAAGGCGCTGCTGAGGAGGAGGGGCGGCCGGGGAGCCTCCCCCGTCCACGTCCTCGGCGCGCTCAGGATCGACACGGCCACCCGCCGGGTCCACCTCCACGACACCGAAGTCACCCTGACCGCCAAGGAGTTCGCGGTCCTGGAGCACCTGGCCCTGCGCCCCGGCGAGGTCGTCTCCAAGGCCGACATCCTGGACCACGTCTGGGACTTCGCCTACGACGGCGACCCCAACATCGTGGAGGTGTACGTCAGTTCACTGCGCCGCAAGCTGGACCCGGCGCTCATCAGGACGGTACGGGGGGCGGGTTACCGTCTGGAGGCGACGCGATGAGACCCCGCTCGGTGCGGGCCCGCACGACGCTCGCGGCGACGACGGTCGTGGCGCTGGCCCTGGTCGCGGCCGGTGCCGTCGTCGTCATGTCGCTGTGGACGAACCTCCGCGGCCAGGCGGACGACGACGCGGAGCGCACGGCGCGTGGCGTGGCGGCTCAACTCGCCGCGGGGACGCCGTACGGCCGGGTGGACCTGGACGACGACGTACCGGTCCTGATCCGCACGGCGGCCGGCGTGACGGTCGCGAAGAGCGATGAACTGGCCGACGTCACCTCGAAGTTCGGCGGCACGAGCGACGAGGACGACCTCGACGCGGGGGAGATCGGCGACGTCACCCACTCCACCGGCTCGGCCACGCTCGACGGTGACACCGAGGAGTACCGCTTCGCGACCCTCACCGTCGGCACGCCCGCCCAGGGCCCGCTCACCGTCCACGCGGGCGCCCCCCTGGCCACCGAACAGTCCGCCGTGCGCACGGCGTTGACGGTCCTCCTGGTCGTCCTGCCCCTGCTGCTGGCCCTCGTCGCGGGCGTCACCTGGCTGGTCACCCGGCGTGCGCTGCGCCCCGTGGAAGGCATCCGCCAGGAGCTCGCCGCGATCACCGCCTCCCAGAACCTCTCCCGCCGGGTCCCCGAACCGGACGCCGACGACGAGGTCGCCAGGCTGGCCCGCACGACGAACGAGACCCTCGCCGCGCTGGAAGCCTCCGTGGACCGCCAGCGCCGCTTCGTCGCCGACGCCTCGCACGAACTCCGCAGCCCCATCGCCTCGTTGCGCACGCAACTCGAAGTGGCCGCCGCTCACCCGGAGTTGCTGGACCTGGACGGCGCGGTGGAGGACACGGTCCGCCTCCAGCACCTCGCGGCCGACCTCCTGCTGCTGGCCCGCCTGGACGCCGGCGAGACCCCGCCCCGCACCCCGGTGGACCTGGGAGCCCTGGCGAGGGAGACGACGACACCCCGCAAGGGAACGCGTCTCGACGCGGCACCCGGCGTCGAAGTCACCGGCTCCCGCAGCCAGTTGACCCGAGTCCTGGCCAACCTCCTGGACAACGCGGCCCGCCACACCCGTACGACGGTGGCCGTGACGGTCCGCAGAGAGGGCGAGGACGCCGTCCTCACGGTCACGGACGACGGCCCCGGAGTCCCGGAGGAGCACAGGGCCCGCATCTTCGAACGTTTCGTCCGCCTCGACGACGCCCGCAGCAGGGACGAGGGCGGCGCGGGCCTGGGCCTGGCGATCGCCCGCGACATCGCCGCACGCCACGGCGGAACCCTCACGGTCGGGGCGGCCCCGACGGGCGGCGCAGCCTTCGAACTGCGCCTGCCCGCGAGGGACTAGGCCCGGCTAGGCCCGGCCCCGGCTCTCCCGGAGGTGGTTGGAGACCGGCCCCAGCGCCGCGGAGAGCTGCGTCATCCCCTCGGGCGAGAGCAGGTCGATGAAGTGGCGGCGGACGGACGCGACATGATGCGGCGCGACCTGGCGCATCACGTCGAGCCCCTGGTCGGTGAGGACCGCGTACAGCCCCCGCCGGTCGGACTCGCAGTTCTCCCGGCGGACCAGGTCCGCGTTCTCCATGCGGGTGATCTGGTGGGAGAGGCGGCTCTTGGACTGGAGGGTCGCGGCGGCGAGGTCGCTCATCCGCATACGGACGTCGGGGGACTCGGAAAGGTTGACGAGGATCTCGTAGTCGTTCATGGTCAGCCCGAACGGCTGGAGATCCTTCTCCAGCTGGTGCATCAACAGCCTGTTGACCTCCAGCTGGGTGCGCCAGGCGCACTGCTCCGCTTCGGTCAGCCAGCGCGTGGCCGTCTCGGTCTCCATAAATGAAGTCTACCTAAAAAGTTGAAATGTTAATGAGAAGAGTGTGACGCCGCGCACCCGTTCGACGTCACACTCCGCAGGTTACCGCTCACAGCCCGAAGCGACGCTGGAGATCACCGAGCTGTCCGGGAAGGCGCTGTGTGCCCTGCTGCCCGCCGTGCCCCTGCCCGGGGTGCGCCCCGCCGCCCGGCACGCCCGGCTCGGACGGCACGACGCCCGTCGCCTGCTCGGCCATGAGCGTCTCGGAGGACTGGAGCAGGACCGTCCCGGCGCCCACGAACTCGAACTGGTGCTCCTCGCCCGAGGCGCCGCCCAGGCCCGTCATCGCACGTAGACCGCCCAACAGGCCCGTCATGTAGCCGTGGTCGTAGTGGTGGCACGGCGAGGGACAGTCCGCCCAGCCGACCAGCGCCTGCGGGTCGACCCGGATCGGCGGCTCCATGAACACCACCGGGCCGTTGGACGCGGCGACGAACTTGCCCGTCCCGATCAACGTCAGGAACCCCGGCACGATCGACTGCTTGAGGGCCAAACTTGGCTGAAACGCGAGGAGGTTGCCGGAGCGAATGGTCAGGTTGCCGTCCTCGAGGTCGTACGAGTTGACGTCGAAGGCCCGGTCCGCGAGGAGCATCTTGCCCGAGCCCTCCGCCACCACCCAGTCGCTCGCGTGCAGAGGCGAATGGAACGACGTCCGCACCAGGCGGTCGAGGCGGCCGTGCCCGATGCCGTTGAAGTCGATCGACCCGTAGTAGGCGATCATCTTCCCCTTCTGGAGGAACCACTGGCTCCCCTTCAGCTCCACGCAGAAGGTGTACGCGTTGACGTTGTCGTCCACCGGCAGCGACATCGGGTCGTAGACCACCGGGCCCGCGCCCGCGTAGTGGTTCACAGCTTCTCCTCCGAGGCCTGGACGTACACCGCGCCGTTGCCGCTCAGTTCGAGCTGGAAGGCCTCGCCGGAGCCCCGGCCGACCATGTCCCGCCAGCCGAGGGCGGTCGAGAGTTTGTTGCGTACGTCGCCGTGGTGCGCGACGTACGCCTGGGGGTCCACGTGGACCGGGCGCTGCGGGGTGATCGGCACCTCGAAGACGCCGCCGTGCGCCATCACCGCCACCGCGCCGTGCCCCTTCAGGGTGGTCGTGAACAGGCCCTGGCCGCTGACCTGGCCCCGGACCATGCCCATGACGCCGCCCTGGGAGCCGAGGAACATCGTCCCCTGCTGGAGCGTGCCCTCGAAGGCGAGCAGGCGGTCCGCCTCCACGTACAGCGTGTCGCCGGCGAGGTTGATCACCTGGACGTGGTGGCCGCCGTGCCCGAACAGGACCGTGCCGCTGCCCTCCACCGTCATCAGCGGGGTGTCCTCGTTCGCCAGCCTGCGGCCGAGCATCGACATGACGCCGCCCTGGCCGCCCTGGATGTTCGGCGTGAACGACACCTCGCCCTTGTAGGCGAGCATCGCGCCGCGCTGGCTGAACAGGCGCTGGCCGGGGGCGATCGTCGCCTCGACCATCTTGGAGTTGAGCTCTCGGAAGGTCATCTCACACGTCCCCCGCGATCGTGTTCCGCTCGCTGGGCTGGACGTACACGAGGCCGTCCCCCTCGAAGCGGATCTGGAAGGCCTCGCCGCCGCCCTCGCCCATGAACGTGCGGAACGTCACACCCGCCTGGAAGGACTGGCGGAGGTTGCCCTGATGCGCGACGTACGCCCCCGGGTCGACGGTCAGGGGGTACTGGGGAGTGACCCGCAGGACCACCGCCGGGCCGTCCGACGTGATCGCCGCCTGGCCGTGCCCCTCGACGGTTGTCGTGAACAGGCCGTTGCCCTGCGAGGCGCCGCGTAGGCCCGTGAACGTCGTACCCGTCCTGAGGCCCGCGTCCGTCGCGAGCAGGTTGCTCGACTCGACGTACAGCTTGTCCCCCTGGAGAGCTACGAGGTTGATCTCCGAGGCGCGATCCGCGAACCAGCAGACGCCGTGCCCCTTCACCTCCATCACCGTCATCTGCTCGCCGGTCAGCCGCCGGGTCACCATCCCGCGCAGACCCTCACCGCCGCCCGAGAGCTTCTTGAACGCCATCTGTCCGTCGTACGCGACCATCGAGCCGTTCTTGGCCTTCACGCCGTCGCCGGTCATCTCTACGGCCAGCACCTTGCTGCCTTGCAGTCGGAACATCGCCACGACGCCGAAGGTATCCGGCCGGGGGGTGGAGAGACCAGGGCCCACGGGTGGATATCGGGTGGATCTCCACCCTGAGAGAACCCTGAGGCGGGGGGTTTGCCACAATGGACGAACGCTTGTGCGTGCGTTCACAAGGCGCGCGGCAGGTGTGCGACGCAAACCGCCAGCTCAGCACCGTGACGACCCCCTTCTTAAGGTGACCCCGTGGACCTGAAGACAGCCTCCGCCCTCCGCCGCCTCCGCCTGGTCTCGGCTCCCGAGGCCATCTCCTTCCTCCTCCTGCTCGTGTGCTCCGTCCTCAAGCGGACCACCGACTTCAACGCGGTGCCGGTCATGGGCATGGTCCACGGCGTGCTGTTCATCCTGTACGTGATCTTCTGGGCCGACGCCTGGAACCGCACGAAGTGGCCCCTCAAGACGGGCCTCCTCTACTTCGTCCTCTCCGTCCTGCCCCTCGGCGGCTTCTTCGCCGAGCGCAAGCTGCGCCGTGAGGCCGAGGACGCGGTCATCGCCTCCCGCGCGCGCCAGGAAGGTGCCGTGAGCGCATGATCGTCGCCTTCTCCGTCACGCCGCTCGGTGTCGGTGAGGACGTCGGCGAGTACGTCGCCGACGCGGTCCGCGTCGTCCGCGAGTCCGGCCTCCCCAACCGCACCGACGCCATGTTCACGTCCATCGAGGGCGACTGGGACGAGGTCATGGACGTCGTCAAGCGCGCCGTCGCCGCCGTCGAGGAACGCGCCCCCCGCGTCTCCCTCGTCCTCAAGGCAGACATCCGCCCCGGCGTCACGGACGGCCTGACGTCCAAGGTGGAGACGGTCGAACGCCACCTCGCGGGGTAGCCGTACGCACGGACGGCACGGCGACGTCGGGGCCGGTGAACCCGGTGTCGCCGTGCTCCTCCGGCGCGTGACGCCACGGGGCACACCCTCACCGGTACAGGGCCCGCAGCCCCAGCACGTCCCCCCGCCCCAGGCTCCGCGCACGCGTCGAGCACGCGAACGAGTTCGTGTACATCGTCAGGTTCTCGTGCCCCGCCCCCACGTGCCCCAGCCCGAAGACGTGCCCCGCCTCGTGGGTGCCGACGGCCCGCACGTCGTACGCGTCGGCGCACCGCGCCCCCGGCGTGTCCGTGAACCGGTGGTGGCGCGTGTTGAAGCGGACGTCCGCCTCGATCAGGTCGTTCGGGCCGCCGCCCGGCATCGTCACGGCCCATGAGCACGTGACGGCGACGACGTCCTCGGGCAGTTCCCCCGCGTCCCACACGCTCACCCCGTCCCGCGAGGCGCAGCGCCCCGCCCGGTCGATGCCCGCCTCGCGACTGGTCGCCGACAGGAACCGGGCCTTGGGCCCGCTCCCGCCCCCGATGCCGCAGTCGTTGCGCTCCCCGGTGATCGTGGAGATCGCCTCGTCGAACACCTTCCGCGCGGCGTCCCGCGACAGCCCGCCGGGCATCGCGCCGTCCCCGACGTGCCAGAGGTACGTCCCGTACTCCTTGTGCCCGGCGGTCGAGTACGCGGTGTCCGCCCAGGCGGCCCGCGCGGCGGCGAGGACCCGTGCGGCGCGTTCCTGGTCGGCCATGCGCGGGGCCAGCGCCTCGATCACCTCGGCGGCGTACCTGAGGTCCCACAGGCGTCCCGACTCCGGCTCGACGGGCTCGGCGGTGGCCAGCGCCGCGACGACGCGCCCGGCGAGTTCGCCGAGCCGGGCGACGACCGGTGGGGCGAAATAGCGGCTGTCCATGACGGGTTCGCCGGGGACGTAGGCGAGGAGCCGGCAGGCGAGGCGCTCCTCCCCTACCGGCAGCCACTGGACGACGTCCCCGTCGGCTCCGGCGCGCGCCCGGGGCAGCCGTACGTCGGGGAGTTGCTCCGCCAGCCGTTCGATCACCGCGCACTGGGCGCGCAGCGCGCCGACCGCCGTCGCCGGGTTCGCGATCTTCAGGACGTACGCGCCGACCCGGTAGTTGCGGTCCTGCTGGCTGCCGAGGTCCTCCAAGTCCCCCTGGACGCCGAACCGTTCGGCCAGCAGCGCCGTGAGAGCCGCCTCGTCGACCGGGGACATGGGCCGGACGAGCCACTCCTCGTCGGGAAGGATCATGCGGTACTCCACTTCTGTGCTCGGCCCGACACCGGAGACGGCGTGGCACCGGATCGGCGGGTGGTCAGCGAGGACTCGAAGGCGTCAGCGTGCGTGCCCCGTCGAGGAGCCGGGAGTCCGTGAAGGCGCGGGTGACGCGGGCCGGCCAGGCCGCCTCGGCCTGCGGGTGCCGGGCAGGCGGGGGCCCTGCCGGGTGGCCGTCCGCTGCGCTTGTCCTCCAGGGCCGCCGCGAGGAGCGCCGCTTCGAGGACGGCCTCGCGGTCGGCGGAGGAGTCGCCGGCACCGTTGCCACAGGCGTCTGTCGCTGCGCACGTCGTCCCCCGGGTCAGTCGTCGGTACGGCTCTCGCGGCGGGCGAGTACGTCGATCATGTCGCTGATCGTGTCCACGCCCTCCGGCGAGAGGTTCACCGCCCGCAGGGCGACACTGCGCACCTTCGCGTCCCGCAGCGCGCCGAGGAGTTCCAGTTCCCGCGCGATGGCGGCGCCCTGGTCGTCGTCGAAGAAGTAGGCCACGGGGACGTCGAAGAACTGGGCCAGTGCTTCGAGGTGCCGTTTCGTCGGGTTGTCGCGGCGGCCCGTCCTCAACTGCCACAGGTAGGTGGCGGAGAAGGTCTCGCCGGTGGCCTCCCGGCAGGCCCGGGCGACCTCTTCGTGGCTGAACTGTTCGCGGTTGGGCCGCCGCACGCTGCCGAAGAGGGCCTCGATCTTCTCCGCGAGGGTCGCCGCGGTGTCGCTCACGTCCTGCCTCCTCAGCCCGCGTGGGTCACCTGCGCGGGTCGGTCCACGATAGCTGACGGCGGGAGGCCGGGAGCTTCGCGTCATCCGCAGGGTCACGAACCCTTTACGCCCTTGTCATGCGCAGGTAATTTCAGTCACTGCAAGTCCTTGCAGGAATTTCCAGCAACCTCTTGCGGCCCCGCACTTCCGGCCCGTACTGGAGACGCGCATGAGACGCACACCCCCACGCACCCTCGCCGTCCTGACGGCCACGGCCGGACTGTTCGGCCTGGTCACCGTCACGCCACCGCCCACCGAGGCCCGGGCCGTGGCCGATGCCACGAACTCGGCGACGGTCTTCTACTCCACGAAGACCAAGAACTGGCCGTCCACCTACCTGCACTACGCCCCCGACGGAGGCGCCTGGACCACGGTCCCCGGTGTCCGGATGTCGGCGGCGTGCACGGACTGGGTGAAGCTGACCGTCGATCTCGGCCAGGCCGCCGGGCTCCGGGCGACGTTCAACGACGGCAGCGGCACCTGGGACAACAACGGCGGCAAGGACTACGCCCTGGGCACCGGGACGATCACCGTCAAGGACGGCGTCGTGGCCCACAGCGACCCGTGCGCGACGACTCCCCCGGCCCCCGGCAACCGGGCCACCGTCTACTACTCGACCGCGTCCCTGGGCTGGACCACCGCGAACATCCACTACGCCCCGAACGGCGGCGCCTGGACGGCCGTCCCCGGCGTCGGCATGGACCCGGCCTGCACGGGCTGGTGGAAGAAGACCCTCGACCTCGGCACCGCGACCGGCGCACGGGTCGCCTTCAACAACGGCAACGGCGTCTGGGACAACAACGACAGCCGCGACTACGCGCTGCCGGCCGGCACGTCGACCGTGAAGGACAAGGCGGTCACGGCGAACGCCGCCGACCCCTGCGCCGCGCAGCCCCCGGACACGCAGGCCCCGAGCACCCCGGCGAAGGTCACCGCGTCGGCCACGGGCACGTCGGTCGTCGTGTCCTGGGACCCGGCCACGGACGACCGGGGCGTGACCGGGTACCAGGTCACCCGGACCGGCGGCACGAAGGGCACGACGGTCACGGACGTGACGTCAACGGTCCTGTCCGACACGGGACTTGAGGAGCGCACGGCGTACACGTACACGGTGAAGGCGCTGGACGCGGCGGGCAACGCGTCGGCCGCCTCCGCCCCCGTCTCCGCGACCACCGGCGACAAGCCGCCGGCGCCGCAGACGGGCAGGCCCCTGGGGACCGACCCCCGCGAGGACCCGATCTACTTCGTGCTCACCGCCCGCTTCTACGACGGCGACCCCGCGAACGACCGGGGCGGCAGCCAGCACGCCAAGTCCGGGAACGCGGCGAACGACGACCCCATGTTCCGGGGCGACTTCAAGGGGCTGGTCGAGAAGCTCGACTACATCAAGGGGCTCGGCTTCTCGGCGGTGTGGATCACGCCGGTCGTCCTCAACCGCTCGGACTACGACTACCACGGCTATCACGGCTACGACTTCTACCGGGTGGACCCGCGCCTGGAGTCGGCCGGCGCCTCCTACCAGGACCTGATCGACGCCGCGCACGCCAAGGGCATGAAGATCTATCAGGACGTCGTCTACAACCACTCCTCCCGCTGGGGCGCGAAGGGCCTGTTCACGCCGAAGGTGTACGGGGTGCGTGACGCGCAGTGGAGTTGGTACTACGACGAGCCGAACTCGGCGTTCGAGTACGACGGGTTGACGGTCGAGACGAAGTCCGGGAAGTCGTACTACAACGGCGACCTGTGGTCGACGGCCGAGCCGTCCGGCAACACCTGCGTCAACTGGGGCAAGCCGACCGGCGGGAAGAGCGCCGAGGGCTACACCCTCTACAACTGCCAGTGGCCCAGCCCGACTTCGGGGATGTTCCCCAAGGCGTACTACCACCAGTGCTGGATCGGGAACTGGGAGGGCGAGGACTCCCGCTCCTGCTGGCTGCACGAGGACCTCGCCGATTTCGACACCGAGTCGGCGGCCGTGCAGAACTACCTGATCGGCGCCTACGACAAGTACATCGACATGGGCGTCGACGGGTTCCGGGTCGACACGGCCGTCCACATCCCGCGCGTGACCTGGAACCGGCGGTTCCTGCCCGCGATCCAGGAGCGGGTCACCCAGCGGTTCGGGGCCGAGGCCGCGAAGAACTTCTTCGTGTTCGGGGAGGTCGCCGCATTCGTCAACGACAAGTGGAACCGCGGGTCGGTCAATCACTCGGCGCAGTTCTACACGTGGAAGGAGCGCAAGGAGTACAGCGCGGACGACGAGAAGGCGGCGATCGAGCAGTACGACTACGAGAACGGGCAGGGGACCGGCAACCAGCCGACGTCCACGAAC
Organism: Streptomyces niveiscabiei; assembly: GCF_001419795.1. Taxonomy (GTDB): domain Bacteria; phylum Actinomycetota; class Actinomycetes; order Streptomycetales; family Streptomycetaceae; genus Streptomyces; species Streptomyces niveiscabiei. The sequence goes on along the minus strand of NZ_LIRL01000155.1, from coordinate 9,471 downwards.
GCGTTCCTGAACGGGAACGCGTACCACGCGCCGGACCGGTCGCGGTTCTCCGGGATGAACATCATCGACATGCGGATGCACATGAACTTCGGGGACGCCTCGAACGCGTTCCACAACGGGAAGGACTCCGACGACAGCGTCAACGACGCGACGTACAACGTCGTGTACGTCGACAGTCACGACTACGGGCCGAACAAGTCGGCGGAGCGGTACGCGGGCGGCACGGACGCGTGGGCCGAGAACATGGCGCTGATGTGGACGTTCCGGGGGATCCCGACGCTGTACTACGGGTCGGAAATCGAGTTCCAGAAGGGGAAGAAGATCGACTGCGGGCCGACGTGTCCGCTGGCGACGACCGGGCGCGCGTACTACGGCGACCACCTCCAGGGCAGTGTGACCGCCTCCGGCTTCGGGACCGTGTCCAGCGCGTCCGGGGCCGTCGCGGCCACGCTGGACGCGCCGCTGGTGAAGCATGTGCAGCGGCTGAACCAGATCCGGCGGGCGGTGCCCGCGTTGCAGAAGGGGCAGTACTCGACGGAGGGCGTCTCGGGGAACATGGCGTTCAAGCGGCGGTACACCGAGGGCGGCACCGACAGCTTCGCGCTGGTGACGCTGACGGACGGGGCGACGTTCTCGGGGGTGCCGAACGGGACGTACAAGGACGCGGTGACCGGGGAGACGCGGGTCGTCTCCGACGGGAAGCTGAGTGTGGGGGCGCCCGGGAAGGGGAACGCGCGGGTGTTCGTGCTCGACCTGGGCGGGGCCAACGCGGCGCCGGGGAAGGTGGGTTCGGCGGGGCCGTATCTCAAGTAGATCTCATACGGATCCAGGGGGTGGGCCGTTCGTGAATGCGTGCGATCATTCGCCGGTGAACACGGATAACGGCCCATCCCAGGGCATTCCCCCCACTCCGTCCCCTGTCGGCTCCCGTGGTTTCGCGGCCGAGTTCAAGGACGCCGTGACGCTGCGCGCGTTCGGTCTGGTGCTGGGCGGGCTGGTGGTCCAGCTCGCCTTCATCGTGTCGTACATCGGCGCGTTCCACTCCCCCACCCCCCACCGCATCCCCGTCGCGGTCGCCGCGCCGCAGCAGGTGTCCGCGAAGATCGTCGCCCAGCTCGACGCGCTGGACGGCGACCCCGTGGAGGCCGAGGCCGTCGCGGACGCCGGCGTGGCCCGGCAGCGGGTCCTCACGCGGGACACCGACGCCGCATTCCTCTTCGACGCGACCGGCACGCGGGACACGCTGCTCGTCGCGTCGGCGGGCGGACCCTCGGTCTCGCAGACCGCGGCGCAGATCGCCCAGAAGATCGAGGCGGCGCAGAAGCGGCAGATCACCATCACCGACATCCGGCCGCCCAACTCCGGTGACGGGCGCGGGATGACGTCCTTCTATCTCGTCGTCGGCTGGGTCATCGGCGGCTATCTGACCGCGACCATCATGGGCATGGCCGCGGGTTCCCGGCCCGCGAACCGGTCCCGCACGCTGATCCGGCTCGGCGTTCTCGTCCTGTACGCGCTGGTGTCGGGGCTCGCCGGGGCGGCGATCGTCGGTCCCGGGTTCGACGCGCTCGGCGGCCACTTCTGGGCGCTGACCGGGATCGGGACGCTGATCGTGCTGGCCTCGGCGACGACCGCGCTGGCCCTCCAGACGCTGCTCGGCCTCATCGGGACCGGTCTGGTGATCCTCCTCTTCGTCGTGCTCGGCAACCCGAGCTCGGGCGGCGTGTATCCGGCGCCCCTGCTGCCGTCGTTCTGGAGCGCGATCGGCCAGGCGCTGCCGCCGGGGGCGGGAACGACGCTGGTCCGCAACACGGTGTACTTCGCGGGGCACGCGACATCAGGGGCGGCGTGGGTGCTGGGCGCCTACGCGGCCGGCGGGGCGCTGCTCGCGGTGGGGGCGTCGTGGTGGCGGGAGCGGGAAGGGATTCCGGCGGCCTGAGGTCCGCGGTGCGGGGGTCCGGGCGCGCTTCTCCGGACCCCCTGCCGTACGGCGGCGTCCATACGAGTGGCCGCGCCACCCGCCATCGCGATATAGCGTTAGTCAGCGAGCCACGCCGAAGGGAACGGGATGGAAGCGATGCCGGAAGAGAGTTCGGCCGCCGGAAAGCTGCGGGCCTCCCACGCCGACCGGGACCGGGTGGTGGACGTCCTGCGGATCTCCGCGGGTGACGGCCGCCTCACCGCCGCCGAGTTGGACGAGCGCATCGAACTCGCCCTCTCGGCCCGCACGATGGCCGACCTCGCCGTGCTCACCGCCGACCTGCCGCCGGTCTCGACGTCCTCCGGCACGGCCGTCGCCGACGTCAAGGACGTCCTGCGCATCGAGCAGACGTTCAGCGAGGTCGAGCGGGTGGGCCGCTGGGTCGTACCGCGCCGCCTGGAGCTGGCGACGCAGTGGTGCGACGTGACGCTCGACTTCACGCAGGCGGAGATCACCCAGCCCACGCTGCACATCGACCTGGCGGTGCACGGCAAGACCCTGACCCTGATCACCCGCCCCGGCATCGTCGTGGACGCGGACGGCCTGCGCGTCCACCACGCGAAGGTCAGACACGCCCGCCCCCACGGCGACTCCACCCCCACGGACCTGCGCATCGAACTCACCGGCGACAAGTCGTTCGGCCGCGTGGTGATCCGCCCGGCGCGCAGGTCGCCGGGGCAGTGGCTGCTGCGCAGGCCGCCCGGCCGCTGAACGTCAGCAGGGTTTGACGTACCAGACCGGCGTCCAGTCGTACGAGGGATTCGACGCGTAGGCAGCCGCGCTGCGGCCGACGACGGTGACGCCGTCACGGCCGTAGAAGGTGGCGACCGTCCCCGGGGTCTGGTTGTTGATGTACGAGCCCCTGCCGACCCAGCCGCTGATCGGCACCTTGGTGCAGTAGAAGAACGTCCGGTCCGGGTCGGGGCCGTCGGGCCAGCCGCCGCCCCAGTTCTGCGCGTGCCACATGCAGAAGTAGCCGTCCTTGCAGCCGCGCACCTCGGCCGGGGCGGCGCCGGCGGACGAGACGGAGGCTGTGGCGGAGAGGGCGAACACCGTCGCGAGGACGGTCAGCGCCTTTCTCCACGGGGTCGAGCGAACGGATCGGATCATGCCGGCTCCCTGGTGTGAGGTGGTCGGGTCCGCCGGGACCGGAGGGCGCCGTGTCCCCCGTGTGCCTCCGGTCCCGGCGGATGACTCCATCGTCGGGGCGGCGGGCGCGGTGGCCCATCCGGTGCGACGGTGGTCGAAGAGTCCAGGTCAGCCGTGTGTGAGGTGCGTGCCGAGCGGGGTCGGGACGTGGTGGGCGTGGAAGCCTTCGCGGCGGGTCGTGATGAGGCCCGCGTCGCGCAGGAGCGCCGTGTGATGGGAGACGGTGGCCGGGGAGATCCCGGCGTGGCGGGCGAGGTCGGCGGTGGTGACGCCGGGTCCGGCGACGACGGCGCGCAGGACGGCGGCGCGGGTGGGGCCGAGGAGGGCGCCGAGCGCGTGGGGGCCGGGGCGCGTGTCCGGGGTCCAGAGGGTGTCGTGGGTGACGGGGTAGAAGACGACGACCGGTTCCTCGGGCGCGTACTGGATCGCCGCCTCCCGGCCGCAGAACAGGGAGGGCACCAGCCGTATGCCGTGGCCTTTCAGGGGGATGTCGACGTCGTGGCCCGAGGAGGCGATCTCCAGGACCGGCGCCTGCCAGGTGATCGTGGGGTGCAAGGCGCGGAGCATCGCGTCCAGGCCCTGGGCGAGGAGGGTGCGGGCCGCCGTCGACCGGGTCTCCTCGATCCGGCCGTGCAGGTGCCGGTGCATGGGCGCGATCACCGCCTCGTGCCAGTCTCGTACCGCCTGCGCGACCGTGTCGAGCGCGCGCGGCGATCCGGCGGCGAGGCCGTCGGCCCACGGCGGCAGCCGGGAGCCGGTAAGGCGGACGAAGTCTTCAAGTCCGGTGCGCAGGACGGCGCTCGGCGTGTGCAGCAGCGTGTCGAGCCCTTCATCGAGGCTCGCGTGGGCGGCGGGGGTGAGGAAGTCGGGGACGGCCTTCCGCGGCGGGACGATCGCGCGCAGGAGGTGGACCGAGGGCGGCACCCGCCGGCGGGCCCACCGTTGCCAGGGTCCCAGCATCGGTCCCGGCCTGCGGTGCTGGAGGACCCGCAGGCTCGTCACGGTCTCGGTGAGGAGCGCGGGACCGTCCGCGAGGGTCACCCGGAGCAGGTCCTCGTGCGTCAAGTGGAGCCGGAAGGCCACCGTTTCCCCTCTCAGGCCGTGGCGGGCATCCACCACGTATCCCGGGAGGGGGTCCGGCCGCAAGCGGGTCACCGGCCATGTGCGGGGCCGAGACGGGCGCCGGCTCCGCTGCCCCGGCCGGTGCTCGCGCCTGTCCCGGCGATCGGCCCGGCCGTGCCGGTCCCGCTCAGTCGCCCGCGCGCCGCGCGTACGCCTCCGCCAGCAGCAGGTACGCCGACGCCGTCCACGTGTACGCCCGGTCCCGCAGCCCCGTCCCCGTCAGCGCGTCGAAGTTCTCCGCGAAGCCGTGGGTCTCGCACAGGGCGCGGAAGCGGGCGTTGATGTCGTCCGCGAGGCGTTCGTGGCCGGCGCGGCGCAGGCCGTCCTCGACGAGGATGGTGGCGGGGGCCCAGATGGGGCCGCGCCAGTAGCCGTCGGGCAGGTAGTGGGGGGAGTCGGTGAGTTCGGTGGCCAGGCCGTAGGGGGTGAGGTGGGATTTGATGCGGTCGGCGAGGGTGCCGGCGATGTCCGCGGGGAGGTGTTCGCCGAGGGCGACCGGCATGAGGTCGAGGAGGCCGTCGGTGGTCCAGGTGGCGCCGGTGGTGGCGGAGCGGGCGGCGAAGCGGTCGCCGGTCCACAGCTGGTCGAGGAGGGCGGACTGGGTCCGGGCGGCCAGTTCCGTCCAGCGGGTCGCGTCGTCCGGTCTCTCCAGTTCGCGGGCGAGGGCGGCGAGTTCGTGCAGTTGGAGGATCAGGAACGCGGCGAGGTCGGCGGTGACGACGACCCGCTCGGGGTCGAAGGCCGTCGCGTTGTCCCAGCCGCTGTCGTTGCCGTGCTCGTAGTGCGGCAGGTCGGCGCCGGGTGCGCGGCGGGCGGTGAGCCAGAAGCCGGTCCAGCGCTCCAACCGGTCGTAGGCTTCGGCGAGTTCGTCCCGCGTGGGGGGTGTGGGGAGCCGGCGGCGCAGGTGGCCGAAGGCCCAGCCGTGGATGGGCGGTTTGACGAAGTTGCGCAGCACCTCGGAGTGGGTGACCGAGTCCGGCAGCGCGCCGCTCGCGTCCTGGTGGTCGAAGGGCAGCGCGAACTGGTCCCACGCCAGGGAAGGGCACCCCGGCGCGAGGGCAAGGGCGTTGAAGCAGTGGTCCCAGCTCCACACCTTGTCCATCCAGTGCTTGGACATGAGGACGCCGGGCCGCGTCACGAGCCCGGTGGGCCGTACGGTCGCCGACCACAGGACGTACGCGGCGAGTTCGGCGGCCGGGGTCTCGGCGGAGCGCCACGGCGCCACGGCGTCGGCGAACGCGCCGAAGGCGTCCCGCGCGGCCCGCACCACGTCGTCGAAGGACGCCGAGGACGTGTACGCCGGGCGCGCGGTGTCGATCTCCTCGACGGCGATCTCCCACTCCCCCGAGACGGCGACCCCGCGCTCGGCGCCGCCCAGCGCCTGCGCGCCCATGGCGTCGGCGAGGGTGCCGGACAGGACGGTGACGCGGTAGCGGCGCCCGGTCTCGTACGACGTGAAGACGTGGGCGCCGGTCGCCGGGTCGGGGAAGAAGTACGTCCCGCTGAACGGCGTGAGGGTCGGCGCGGCGGCGAGGACGCCGAGGCCCAGGCCGGTGCCGCGCAGCCGCAGCGTGTCCGGTGTCTCGTAGGCGAGGTCGACGCGCCCGGCCGTACCGGCCCAGCTCAGCAGGGCGGGCGTGGCCTCGATCCGGGTCTCGGCGCGGGCGCCGGTCGCCGGGTCGAGGGGGACGAGGCGCAGGACGCCGTGCATGCCGTTCTGGTGCGAGACGAGGTGGAGGTCGTCGGCGTACGTCTTCTCCGCGACGACGGGCGAGATGTCGAACCAGGAGCCGGAGAAGCTGAACGGGATGTCGTGGACGGAGAAGGCCGGACCGGAGGGGGCGGCGGTCATGGGGGGAGACTCGTTTCTGGAGCAGTTGCTGGGGCGGATGCTGGGTCAGTCCTTGACCGCGCCGGCGGTCACACCGGCGGCGACGTACCGCTGGGCGAGGACGAGGATCACGGCGGCGGGGAGCGACGCGACGACCGCGGTGGCCATGACCGCGTTCCATTCCTGGTTGTTGTTGCCGATGTAGTGGTAGATCCCGAGGGTGATCGGCTCGTGCGCGCCGCCGTTGACGAGGGTGCTCGCGAACACGAAGTCGGACCAGGACCAGAGGAACGCGAACAGGGAGACGGTGACCACGGCGTTGCGGCTCATCGGCAGGACGACGGACCAGAACGTGCGCAGTGTCCCGGCCCCGTCGGTCTTCGCGGCCTGGAGCAGCTCGCCCGGGATGCCGGACATGAACGCCGTGAAGATGAGCACCCCGAAGGGGACGGCGAGCGTGGAGTCCGCGACGATCAGCCCGGGCACGGATTGCAGCACCCCGAGTTGCAGATAGATCGCGTAGAAGCCCATCGCCATGATGATGCCGGGGATCATCTGCGCGGCCAGCAGCACGAAGCTGAGCACGCCCCCGCCCCTGGGCCGCAGTTTGGCGAGCGCGTACCCGGCGGGCGCCGACAGCGCGACGGTCAGGGCGACCGTCCCGAGGCCGATCAGCAGGCTCGTTGCGAGGTAGGGCAGTTGGTCGTCGAGGACCGTGCGGTATCCGTCGAGCGTGCCGTGCAGCGGCAGCAGGTCCGGCGGGCTCTTGCGCATGTCCTGGTCGCGGGTGAACGAGACGTTGACCATCCAGTAGACCGGGAAGAGCATCACTCCGGTCAGGACCAGCCCGATTGCGGTCTTCCAGCCTTTTCTCATGCCATGGCCTGCTTCCGCTGGACTCTCAGATAGACGAACCCGAACACCAGCGCGGCGGCGACGAGCAGGTTCCCGACGGCCGCGCCGGGCCCGAAAGCGGGCAGCAGATTGCCGAACCCGAGCTGGTAGGACCAGGTCGCGAACGTGGTGGACGAGTCCGCAGGACCGCCCTTGGTCATGATCCAGATGATGTCGAACACCTTGAGCGTGTAGATCAGCCCGAGCAGCAAGGTGATCGCGGAGACCGGCCGCAGCAGGGGAAAGGTGATCGACCAGAACCGCTGCCAGGAGTTCGCCCCGTCGAGCGAGGCGGCCTCGTAGAGGTTCGCGGGGATGGACTGGAGCCCGCTGTAGAGCACGACCAGGTTGAAGGGGACGCCGATCCAGATGTTCGCGACGATCACCGAGACCAGTGACCAGGACGGCGAGGTCAGCCAGTTGACCGAGCCGAGCCCGACACCCTTCAGCGCGGCGTTCACGATCCCCGAGTCGCTGTTGAGCATCCACGACCAGGTGGACGCGGACACGATGAGCGGCAGCAGCCAGGGGACGAGGAACAGGGCGCGCAGGGTCGCGGAGAGCCGGAAGTGCTGGGTGAAGAAGACGGCGAGGGCGAGCCCGATGGCGTACTGGAAGACGAGGCTCACGGCGGTGAACAGCACCGTGTGGACGAGCGCGGGCATGAACGTCGGGTCGTCGAGGACGGTCCGGTAGTTGTCGAGCCCGGTGAAGGGCGCGTCGCCGTTCACGAAGGAGCGGACGGTGTAGTGCCTCAGGCTCAGATCGAGGTTGCGGTAGAGGGGATAGGCGTAGAAGAGGACGAGGTAGAGGGTGACCGGCGTGAGGAAGGCCCACGCCGCCCACTGGGAGGAGCGTGGCCGGCGACGCTCGGCCACCTTCCTCACGGACACCTGATCACGGGCCACCTGCAACGTCACCGGGTTCCTCCAAGAATGCCCCAGCCTTCAGGCCGGGGTGGAGGTACCGCCCGCGTGACCGGGTAGGCTCCTCTGCGTGCGGTGCGGGAACCAAGCTCCGTACGCGTGCTGATCGAGAACCAAGACAGCACCTGCGCCTCCTAGCTTTGCCGTACCAAACCGGGCAGGTTTCGTCCCGGCTGGTGTTGATCGTGGAAGACCTGTCGAGTCGTTGACCCACAGGCAGCGTGAGCCAGGAATCCCCCGCTTCAGCCGGGGGAGGATTCAATTGACCGCGCCCTGCGCCGAGGAGAGCGCGTCCTTGGGGGACTTGGAGCCGCTCAGCGCGGACTGCACGGCCTTCCACAACTGCTCGGAGATCTTCGGGTACTTGGTGCCCAGGTCGTCGCTGGTGCGGCCCTTGGCGGACTTGACGGCGTCGACCCACGGCTTCAGCGCCGGGGTCGCGGCGACCTGCTTGGCCTGGACGGTGGCGGTGGGGGCGACGTAGGAGAGCGCGGAGTCCGTGTCGTACAGGCCCTGTTCGCTGGTCAGGCAGGTCGCGAGCTTCTGGGAGGTGGCGTAGCGGCCGGTGTCGTCCTGGACGGGGAGGGTGACGAACTCGCCGCCGGTGGGGGCGGGTGCGGTCGCAGCCGAGGCGCCGGGGATCGGGAGGACGCCGTACTCGAAGCCGGCCTTCTCGGCGTTCGCGAGCTGCCAGGTGCCGTTCTCGGCGAAGGCGTAGTCGCCGGTCGCGAACTCCTGCCAGCTGGTGGTCTGGGTGTTGTTGAGGACGGAGTTGGGGGCGTAGCCGTCCTTCAGCCAGTCCTTCCAGAGGGTGAGCGCGGACTCGGCCTGGGCGGAGTCGAGCCCGGTGAGCTGGGCGCCGGATCCCCAGTACCAGGGCAGGAACTGGAAGCTGCCCTCCTCGGTGCCGATCGCGGAGAAGGTGATGCCTTTCTTGCCGGCCTTCTTGACCTTGCCGAGGGCGGCGGTCAGGGAGGGCCAGTCCTTGATGGTGGCGACGTCGACGCCGGCGGCCTTCAGGACGCTCTTGTTGTAGTAGAGGGCGAGGGTGTTGGCGCCGATCGGGGTGCCGTAGGTCTTGCCGCCGGACTGGCCCGCGGCGAGGAGGTTGGGGTCGACCTTGGAGGTGTCGAGCTTGTTCTCGGCGGTCGTGGTGAGGACGCCGGCCTCGGCGAGGGTGGAGACGACCGGGTTGTCGACGACGAGGACGTCCGGGGAGTTGCCCTGCTGGGCCGCGAGGAGCGTCTTGTTGGCGAGGTCGCTGGTGTCGAAGCCGGTGCGCTTGACCTTGACGCCCGCCTCGGTGCCGCAGCGGTCGAGGAGCTTCACCCACGCCGAGTCCTTGGTGAACTGGGGGTAGGGGTCCCAGACGGTGTAGGTGCCGCCGTCGGAGCCCTTGCTGTCGCCGCTGCCGGAGTTCGAGGAGCAGGCGGAGACGGTCAGGGCGAGGACGGTGAGGGTGGCTGCGGTCAGACGGCGTTGTCTGGAGGAGGTGTTCATCGCGGGGTTCCTTCGGTGACTGTCGATGGGCATGCCGGGCGGGCGGCTACGGCATCGCGGGGGTGGCG
>NZ_LIRL01000154.1 GCF_001419795.1 Streptomyces niveiscabiei | reverse complement strand
TCGTCGGCGCCGACGACGTCCCCTCCGTACGGCAACTGGCCGAATGGACCGGTGACGGTGAACTCCGCTACGTCCTAGGCTCGTCCGGCGGGATCGCCGCCCTGCAAGGCGGCGACACCGGGGCGGAGCGGACGAGGTGGCTCGCCGGGAACTGCGCCGAGGTCCCCGCGAAGGAGTACGGCGGGAGCGGCTCCGCCGCCGAGGGCCGTATGGCGGGCGGTGCCGGAACGGTCCTGTACGACTGCGCCCCCGGGAGTCGCACCCCGTGACGTCCTCCGGCAGAACGGAGCCCCGCCATGCCCGACGCCCCGGTCCCCGCGCACCGCCTCCTCGTGGTCGAGGACGACCCCGGTATCCGCATGCTGCTGGAGTCGGCGCTGCGGCTGTCGGGGTACGAGGTCCTCGGCGTCGCCACCGGCCGGGAGGCCCTGCGCTCGGTGGAGGCGAGCCGTCCGGACCTCGTGCTGCTCGACATCATGCTGCCCGACCTGGACGGCATCGAGGTCACCCGGGGCCTGCGGGCATCCGGGGTGCGTACGCCGGTGCTGTTCCTCACGGCGCGCGGTGAGCTCGCCGACCGTATCGCGGGCCTCAGCGCGGGCGGCGACGACTACGTGCCCAAGCCGTTCAGCATCGAGGAGGTCCTGTTGCGCATCCGCGCCATCCTGCGCCGCACCAGCCCCGAGAGCCCGGACGGCGCGGGTGCCGGGGTCCTGCGCTTCGCCGACCTGGAGGTGGACGAGATCGCGCACGAGGTGCGCCGCGCCGGCGAGTACGTCCCGCTGTCGCCGACCGAGTTCAATCTGCTGGTCTACCTCATGGAGAACACGGGCCGGGTGCTCAGCAAGCACAAGATCCTCAACGAGGTGTGGGGCTACGACTTCGCGGGGGACGGCCGCATCGTGGAGACGTACATCAAGTACCTGCGCCGCAAGATCGACCGCTTCGATCCGCCCCTCCTGCACACCGTGCGCGGTGTCGGCTACTGCCTGCGGCTTCCGCAGGGGCACGGTGTGGGAGGCGGCGGATGAGTCTGCGGTGGGCGATTCCGCGGTGGACGGCTCAGCGGTGGACGGCTCAGCGCTGGAGGCCGCGCCCCCGCTCGCTGCGCGGGCGGCTCGTGTGGGGTGTGTCCCTCCTCGCCGCGGTCGTGGTCCTCACCACGCAGGCCGTCGGGGTCGCGAGCATGCACTCCTGGCTGCTCAACCGGGTCGACCGGCAGCTGACGCATCTGGAGTTCTCCGACCAGGTCTTCGCCCCCGCCACCGAACCGGTCGTCCGCTCGACGCCGGGCGCGATCACCCTGCCCTCCGACTTCCGGGTCACCTTCTACGACGCCTGGGGCGCGAAACAGAGCACGCTCGGCGGAGGCGACAGGCCAGGACCCCGGCTCGCCTCGACCACCGCTGAACTGGGCCTGAAACTGGGGCACGTGACGACCGTTCCCGCCGAATCCGGGGACGGCCGCTGGCGGGTCCTGCGGCGGGAGAGCCCGGCGCTCAGCACGTACGTCGTCGCCCTGCCGTTCGACAGCCCGCAGGCCGTCCTGTCGAAACAGCTGCTCCTCAGCACCGTCATCCTCATCGCGGCCGTCGCCGTACTGATCGTCGTCGTCCGGGCCCTGGTCCGGCTCGCGCTCCGGCCGCTGACCCGGATGGAGCGTACGGCGCAGGGCATCATCGCCGGGGACCTCGGCCTGCGGCTGTCCGACACCGACCCGCGCACCGAGACCGGGCGCCTGGGCACCGTCCTCAACGACATGCTCGACCGGCTCCAGCAAGCCATGCGGCAGCGGGAGTTCTCGGAGGAGCGGCTGCGGCGCTTCGTCGCCGACGCCGGGCACGAGCTGCGCACCCCCCTCACCACGGTCCAGGGCTTCGCCCAGCTCGCCCTGCGCCACCCCGACCGGCCCGCCGCACAGCGCCGCGAGGCCGACGAGCAGCTCGCCCGCAACGCCGAGCGCATGAACCTCCTCATCGACGACCTGCTCCTGCTCGCCAAGCTCGACCAGGAGCCCGCCTACCGCCGCGACCCCGTCGACCTGCTGTCCCTCGCCGCCGACGCGGTCAGCGCGGCGGCCGTCCGCGCGCACGGCGAACACCGGGTGACGCTCAGCCCACTCGACGCGGACACCGAGGACGCGGAACTGGAGGTCGTCGAGACGGTCGGCGACCCCGACCGCTTGCTCCAGGTCGTCAACAACCTCCTCTCCAACGCCCTCACCCACACGCCGCCAGGGACGCCGGTGGACGTACGGGTGGGGACCACGCTCCGGGGCCCGCAAATCGACACCGGCCGCACCCCTGTCGCCGTGATCGAGGTCGCCGACCGTGGACCCGGGCTCTCCCCCGCCGACGCCGAGCGCGTCTTCGAACGCTTCTACCGCGCCGACCCCTCCCGCTCCCGCGCACGCGGCGGCAGCGGCCTCGGCCTCGCCATCGCCTCCGCGGTGGCCCAGTGCCACGGAGGCCGCGTCGAACTGGACACGGCCCCCGGCAGAGGCTGCACCTTCCGCCTCGTCCTCCCCCTTCCCGCCCACGCTGTGACGGCACCCGAGCACCGACCGGGGAAGGAGATGACGTGGACCGGATGACGACGGGAGCGGGGACGCCAAAGGCGAGCGACAGGCAGAGGCCGTAGCCTTTGCGCGAGCCTTGGAGCAGCATCACCCGCAGTTCCCGTCCCTGACATCTGTCAGGGACGGGAAGTCTTCGGTGCGGCCTAGAGTTCGATGCGCCGACGTCGGGGTTCTCCGGTCCGTTGCCGGGCCTGGAGTCGGTGATGTCCATGTGTTGCATCTCTGGGAGATCACCATGCTGAAACGGAGTTCCAGAGCCCTTGCTGCCTGTGCAGCCGTCGGCGTCATTGCGACGGAGAAAGTCAGGGCACGTACTGGACGTCGACCAGCGTGATGGTCGTGGGGATTCGGCAGTAGGCGTGGGACTGAGTGCCGTCCGCCGCCACCCACGACCCGTAGTTGACGTTCACGCTGGAGCCGCTGCCGCAGGTGAGGACCACGCGCTGCTGGCCGCTGCCTCCGAAGCATTGCGAGTGGCCCCAGCCGGGGCTTTCCTTCGTGACCGTGCACGGAGGCGGCCCGGCTGCGGAGGCTCCGGGGGCCGAGAACAAAACACCGCTGGCAGCAAGTGCGAGAACACCTGCTCCGGCAAGGAAACGAGATTTCATGTCTTCTCCGAGTTTCTGCATCCAGTGATTCACGACACAACCACGCCATTGACTATCACATGACCCATACGGGGGTGTCATCGCATCAGAGGCACAGAATGCATGGTGATCAATAACATGCTCGTTATGACAGCAAGGCAAGTCTGAAAGGTTGGCCTTCTCCATGAGGGCGTCCGTACCGAAGGAACCGAGCATTCATCAGCTTCGGCTCTATCTCACCTTGAGCGAGGAACTCCATTTCGGACGCGCTGCCGCGCGCCTGTTCATCACGCAGCCGGCGCTGAGTCAGCAAATCAGAGAGCTGGAGAAACGCTTGGGCGTACCGGTGGTGGAGCGCACCAGCCGGACAATCACCCTCACCGAGGCAGGGCAGGCCCTGCTGCCCGAGGCCAGGGCCGCGGTCGCGGCGGTCGACCGGCTACGGCATGTCGCCGACGCGCAGTTGCGCCAGACCTCCGGGCGGCTCGTCGTGGGAACCATGGGCGCCGAGGCGTCCATGGCACACACCCGGGCCGTACTCGGCCTGCTGCAAACCCGTCACCCCGGGACAACCGTGCAACTGGTCGACCTCGGCCTGGGCGATCACCTGGCCGCGCTCGCACAGCAGGAGGTCGATGTGGTCTTCCTCCGTCCGCCGGTGACGGACGACATCGAACTGCACCACCTGGCCACCGAGCCACGCGTGGCCTGCCTCCCCGCCGGGCATCCCCTGGCGGCCCTGCCCCGGCTCACCCTGGCCCAACTCTCGGGCGTCCCGGTGGTCTCCATGCCTGAGCAGGTTCCGCGGCTGTGGTGGGACTTCTGGGCCGTCGATCCACGGCCGGACGGCAGCCGCGTCCGCTACGGGCCGCTGGTCACCGACATGGAATCGCTGCTCTACACGGTGGCCGCTGGAGAAGCGATGTGCTTTCTCCCGGCAGCCGCCCGCGACTACTTTCCCCGCCCCGGCATCAGATACCTCGACGTGGTCGACCTCTCCCCCTCCACGTCCGCCCTCGCCTGGCTGCGGCGAAGACGTTCCGAATCCACCATCAAAGCCATTCGGCACGCTGCGCACGAAGCCACCAGACAGGGTCTCACCGACGCCCGGTGACACACCTGACGCCCCCACCACGTCCGCTCGGCCAACTCAAAGCCGCTCCATGCCGTTTCCCGGCATGGAGCGGCCACAAGACGAGCGCTTACCGCCTGATGTTCAGGCAGGCGGGGCTGGTCGACGAACCGTCCGAGTAGATCCACGCGGAGCAGACCGAGTCTCCGTCCGGCAGGTCCCAGCTGCCGTTCCAGTCGAGGTGCGAAGCCTCGCCCGAACGCAGGGTGACGGTCGGCCCGTTGAGGTCGATGTGACCCCACTTGCTCCAGACGTGAACGTGCCCGGTGACGGGGGTCGGGGTCCCGAGGAGCGCGACCTCGAACTTTCCGCTGGCCCGGTAGACATGTGTGCTGGATCCGCAGACCCACACCGTGTTCCGGCCGCCACCGATGTTGTGGCTGCCGTTCTTGCAGTCGCTCTCCGCGGCGGCACGAGTCGTGGAACCCGTCGTTTCCGCGTGAGCGGTCGAAACGCCGAAGGAAGCGGTGAGAGCAGCGGCGGCGAGAACACCGGCCGCCGCACGGAAGATACGCATGGAAACCCCCGTGGGTCGGGTAGTGAATGGTCGGAATCGCTACCGGGACCAGTTCCCCGGCCCATTGCGATGTGCAAACCCTCGCACAGTGGAGTTCCGGTTGTCAGCATCGACAAGCGTGAGGATCTCTATGCGATCGATAAGGCATCCCTTATGACTGGCGGGGGGTACAAAAGATATTCACCAATTGCACGGCTTTTCTGGAGCAGCGAGGCTCGGGAAATCGCATCAAAGAGTCCGGCCGTGCCCTCGGCAAGTCGATGATGTCCGTCTGCGCGGGCCGCTGGTCGGTCTGCCAGCTGGGACGGCCCCACCCGCTGCACAAAGGCACCGTGCCGTCCATCCTCGCGGAACTCGTCTCGCACCTGCTCGCTCCGGCCGAGACATCCCCTCTCCCCTGACCCAACCCTGAACGATCCCCGACCTGACCCGGAAAAACCTCCGGCAGAGGCGCCGCACAGGCAACAGCGCACCTAACGTGACGACGGCACCCCGGCCGGGTCCGCATGTCTGACGCAACCTTTTCCTTCACGAGGAGGATCCATGCCGTTGAGGGGCAGATCCGCCGTGCGGCGCACGGCCGGGGTGGTGGGTGCCGCGATGGCGGTCATCACCGGCCTCGCCGCCGCTCCCGCCGTCCACGCGTCGCCGTCTGCGGCCGGGGCCCTGCGGTGGGCGCCGTGCGCGGACGCGGCGGAGCCAGGGGCCGAGTGCGCCACGCTTCCGGTGCCGGTCGACTGGGCCCGCCCGGACGGGCCGAGACTCGACCTGGCTGTGGCCCGCCGCAAGGCCGGCGACCCCGGCGCACGTGTCGGCTCGATGGTGTTCGGCCCGGGCGGGCCGGGCGACTCGGGTGTGGCGATGGTGGTGGACCGTATCGGCCGGTTCAGCCCGGAGGTCCGCCGCAGGTTCGACATCGTCAGCTTCGACCCACGCGGCGTGGGCGGCAGCAACCCGGTGACCTGCTCCGGCGGCCTGCTCGCCGAGCGGCCGTCACCGGAGATGAAGAGCCAGGCGGACTTCGACGCGACCGTGGCGTACAACAGGCGGCTGCGCGCCGACTGCCGGGCCCGTACCGGCCCTGTGTTCGACCACCTCGACACCGCCCAGACGGTCCGGGACCTGGACGCCCTGCGGGCCGCTCTCGGCGAGCGGAGACTGACCTTCCACGGCAGCTCGTACGGCACGCTGCTCGGGGCGCAGTACGCCGAGACCTATCCGCGCCGCGTGCGCGCGATGGTGCTGGAAAGCGTCATGGACCACAGCGTCCCGACCACCCGTGACTTCCTGCGCTCCGAGGCGGCCACGGCAGAGGATTCGTTCCGGGAGTTCGTGAAGTGGTGCGACGGCGCGGAGGACTGCGTACTGCACACCCGTGACGTCCGCGCCGTCTGGCAGGGCCTGCTGGCCCGGGCCGGACGCGGCGAGCTGGCGGACCCGGCGCGGCCGGGCACCCCGCTGTCGTCGTCGGACCTGGTCAACAAGGTCGCGTTCCGGAAGTTCTACCAGGCCGACTTCGCGGGCCTGGCCACGGCGATCGCGGAGATGGACGCGAGCAAGCCACTGCCCTCGTCGCCCACCTCGACAGCGCCGCTGCCTTCGGCCACGCCCGTCTTCTGCTCGGACTGGCACCTGCCGGTGCGCGACTACGCCGAGTACGCCTCGCTCGTCGCCATGATGGGCACGACCGCGCCCGACCTTCCGTACCTCCTGCCGATCCACATGACCGCAGCGTGCCTGGGCGCGCCGACCGCGAACCCGCAGCACCGCCTGGACGTACACGGCGCCCCACCGATCCTGGTCTCCAACGCGCTGCACGACCCCGCCACCGGCTACCCCTGGGCGGTCTCGGTGGCCCGGCAGCTCGGCCGCAGCGGCGTACTCCTCACCTACGAGGGCCACGGCCACGGCAGCGTCACCAGCGGCCCGTGCATGGAGAACGCGGTGGACGCCTACCTCACCGCCCTGGCAGTCCCACCCCACGGCACCCGCTGCCCCGCCGTGCGGTTCTGACGGCTCGCCGATCCGGACCCGTGGCACCCGGCCGACTCACCGACGACCAGGAAACCCCGGCACACGTACGTGAGTTGGCGCGGGCCCCTCTCATGCCCCGCTGCCTCACCGGCCGACCAGCCCGTCACTGACGGGGCGGGCGCCCTCGGAGCGGGCTGGCTCAGGACTCCAGCCGCACCCTCACCCTCCGGTTCTGCCGTCCCTTGCTCTCCACCTTGACCACCTTGATCCGCCCGATCTGCCGCGTGGAGGCGACATGCGTCCCCCCGTCGGCCTGGACGTCGAGCCCGACGACGTCGACGATGCGGACCTCCGCGAGGTCGGGCGGCGCCTTGAACTGGGTGCGGACCAGGTCGGGGATCTCCTGGGCCTCGTCCTTGGGGAGGACCCGTACGACGATCTGCCGGTCGGCCTCGATCTCGGCGTTGACCCGGTCTTCAAGGCTCTGTTTGAAGCCGGCCGGCACGTCGGGCAGGTTGAAGTCCATGCGGGCCTCGCCGGGCTCCATGTTGTTGCCGGTGACGAGGGCGCCGAAGTCGCGGAAGACCGTGCCGCACAGGACGTGGAGCCCGGAGTGGGTGCGCATGAGGGAGGACCGGCGTTCGTCGTCGAGCGCGCCGGTGACGGTGGTGCCCGCCACCGGGACGGGGTCGCCGGGGGCGGGGAGGAGATAGAGGTCGTCGCCTTTGCGGGTCCCCACGATGCGGGTCTGGACGCCCTGCCAGATCAGGACGCCGTGGTCCGGGGGCTGTCCGCCGCCGCCCGGGTAGAACGCGGAGCGGTCCAGGACGATGCCGGCCTCCGGTTCGGCGGGGTCGGACCACAGGACGGTGCACTCCCATTCCCTGAGGGTGACGTCCTCCCAGTCGAGGCGGTGGGTACGGCCATGATGATTGATCCCCATAGCTGAGTGGAGGGACGAGCCCGGCCGGGCCTGTTCCCCGGTCTCCTTCCTGGTTGTGTCGTCTATACCGAGCGGCCCCCGTCCCGCGTCACGGCCCGCTCACCACAGGAACCGTACGAGGGCCGCGGTGGCCGCGCCGAGGGCCACCACGAGCAGGAAGGGCGCCCGCAGGAGCGCCGCGACGAGGGCGACGCCGAAGCCGAGGGCGCGGGCGTCGAGGACGAGTCGGTGGTCGGTGGTGAAGGTCTGGATCGCGACGAGGGCGGCGAGGACGGCGACGGGCAGCAGCGCGGAGATCTCCTGGACCTGCCGCTTCTCCAGGACGGACGCGGGGACGCAGAGCCCGGCGAGCTTGAGGAGGTACACCCCGGCGATGCCGAGGATGATCGCGGTCCACATCAGCGCTTTCCCTTCGGGTCCTGGTCCTTGGCGGTCCGGCCGCGCGCGGCGAGGGCGACGAGGCAGGCGACGAGCCCCGCGACCAGGACGGGGAGGCCGGCGGGCAGGACGAGGGCGGTCACGATGGCGGTGGCCGCGGCGCCGGCGGCCACCGCCCAGAGGCGGGGGGTCCGCAGCCGGGGCATGAGCAGGGCGACGAACGCGGCGGGCGAGGCGACGTCGAGTCCGAGCGCCTCGGGGTCGGGCAGGGCCTCGGCGCCGATCGCGCCGGCGAGGGTGGCGAGGTTCCAGCAGACGAACACGGCGGTGCCGGTCGCCCAGAACGCCAGCCGGGCGGCGCGGCGGGTGGGCTGTCCCATGGCCATACCGGAGCTCTCGTCGAGCACCAGGTGCGCGGCGAGGACCCGGCGGGCTCCGTGGACCCGCAGGAGCTGGGAGAGGGCGAGGCCGTAGAGGCTGTTGCGTACCCCGAGCAGGACGGCGGTGGCGGCGCCGGTGACCGGGTTCCCGCCGGAACCCATGACGCCGATCACGGCGAACTGCGAGGCGCCCGAGAACATCAGCAGGGACAGGACGCAGGACTGCGCGGGGGTGAAGCCCGCGAGGACGGCAAGGGCTCCGAAGGACAGGCCCAGGGCGCCGACGGCCAGTCCGACGCCCACCGAGTCACGGATGACCGCGGTCCTGCGGCGGGGCCAGTCCTCGTCGCCGTCCGGGACGGTGTGCGGCTGGGGGTCGGGTGCGATGGTGCCTCCGCTCATCGGGGGTGCGGTTCTTCCAGGACGACGGTGAGTTCGGCGTGGGCCTTGGCGCAGGCGGCGGTGGCCTCGTCGGCGGTCGGGGCCCAGGAGATCACGTGTCCGAGGCGGTGGTAGGCATTGCGGGCGGGCTGGACCGGCTGTCCGGGTACGGCGGTCACGACGACCTGCCGGACGGCGTCGACGGCGCGCGCGGCCTCGACGCCGTCGACGCGGGCGAGGGTTCCGGCGCGGTCGGTGAGCAGGAACTGGATGACGGCGACGCCGTCGGGGGGTGCCGCGGTGTGGGGGCGCAGGCCCAGCGCGATGCGCAACTGCTGTTCCTGGAGGGTGAGTCCGGTCGTGAGCCGGATCAGTTCGGGGATCATCCCGCCGGCCGGGCGCCCGTTGATCTCGATGACGACCGGGCCGTCCTGGGTGAGGCGGACCTCGGTGTGCGCGGTGCCGTCGGTGAGTCCGACGGCGTCCAGGGCGCGCCGTACGGTGTCGGTCAGCGCGTGCGCGTCGGCCGGGGCGAGCGGTGCGGGGAAGACGTGCCGGTGTTCGACGAAGTGCGGGTGGCCGGTGAGGTGTTTCTCGACGATGCCGACGCACCGGGTCTCGCCGTGCCGGGTGATGGTCTCGACGCTGTACTCCGGGCCGTCGAGGTACTCCTCGATGAGGGCTGCGCCGGCGGTGGACTGGCCGCGGACGTTGGTCTCCTCGGCCAGGATGCGCCGTACCTGGGCGCGTACCTGATCGGGGGTGGTGCAGAGCAGGACGTGGTTCGAGCCGCTGTCGTCGACGGGTTTGGTGACGCACGGCAGGCCGGTGCGGGCCACGGCCGTGGCCACTTCGTCGTCGGTGGTGACCGTGGCGGAGCGGGGCTGGTGGAGTCCGGCGTCGCGCAGGGCGTGCCGGGTGCGGGACTTGTCGCGGCAGCGGGCGACGGCGTCGACCGGGCTGCCGGGCAGGCCGAGCCAGGCGGCGAGTTCGGCGGTGGCGGTGAGGTAGAAGTCGCTGGTGGTGGTGATGCCGGCGATCTGTTCGCGGCGGAACTCGCGCAGGATCGTCTCGCGCAGGGCCGGGAGCGCGTTGGTGTCGCAGGTGAGGACGTCGGCGCCGGTGTCCGTCAGTCCCCGGTAGCGGCCGGGGTCGTTGGTGAGCAGGACGGGGCGCGGGCCGAGGTCCCGGGTGAGGCCGAGGGCGAGCATGCCGGTGCCGGTGGTGTTGGACTCGATGAACAGCAGGCGCTGCCCGTTCTGCGAGCGGTCGATGTCCTCGGCCTTCGACCAGGTCTCGGCGGTCTGTCCGGAGCGGGCCGAGATGGTGGCGGGGGCCGGGGCGGCGGTCTGGGCGTCCAGGGCTTCGGCGGCCCAGTAGCCGTCGTCGTAGATCGTGTCGGCGTACCGGTCCCCGCGGTCGGGCAGGATGCCCACGATGCGGGTTCCGGGCTCGGCGCGGGCCGCCAGGTGCCGCACGACCCGGTAGACGGAGCCCGAGGTGTTGCCCGCGAAGATCTGCTGTTCCCGGGCGAGTTCGCGGGCGGCGGAGAGGGCTTCGCGGTCGTTGAGCCAGTGCACCTCGTGGATGAGGCGCCGGTCGAGGTTGCCCGGCATCAGGCTGTTGCCGAGCCCGCTCTGCCGGCGCCCGGGCCGGTCGGGCTGCCCGAACAGGACGCTGCCGACGCTGTCCACGCCGACCACGCGCAGCCCGGGCAGGGTGTCCTTCAGCGCGCGTGCGGTGCCGCAGAGCGATCCGCCGCTGCCGACGGAGCCGACGAGTACGTCGAACTCGCCCAGGTCGTCGGTGAGTTCGGCGGCGAGCAGCCGGTAGGCGGCGGGGTTGTCGGGGTTCTCGTACTGGTCCGGCCAGAACGCGCCGGGGAGGTCGGCGCGCAGCCGGTGCAGGAGTTCGAGGCGGGCGCTCTGCCAGCCCTTGCCGGTCATCGCGTCCACGATGTGCACCTCGCAGCCGAGGGCGCGGAGTTTGGCGAGGGTGACGCGGTCGATGCGGGGGTCGGTGACGATGTGGACGCGGTGTCCGAGCGCCGCGCCGACCAGGGCGACGCCCAGGGCCATGGTGCCGGAGGAGCTTTCGATGATCGGAGCGCCTTCGGCGAGGGTGCCGCGCCTGCGGGCTTCCGTGATGATGTTCCGGGCCACGCGGTCCTTCATCCCGTACAGGTTCTGGAACTCCAGCTTGAGGTAGGTCTCCACGCCGTCCGCCGCCGCGACGGGGGCGCGGATCACAGGGGTGTGTCCGATCGCTGCTGTGACGCTCTCAAAGAGCATAGTCGCCTCCGGCAAGTCCGGTTCGCCGCACGGTGGATGACGGTTCGTCACAGGTGCGGAACACGGTGATGGCGCCGGGCAGTTCGGCGCACTGGGCGCGGGCCCGTTCGACGCGTTCCCGGTGGCCGGCCGGGTCGGTGCGTCCGTCGATCAGGATCCCGAGGTAGGTGCCGCTGTGCGCGACGGCCAGGCCGAGCCCGCCGACCTCCCGGCAGATCTTCCGCATCCGCTCGAACCGCAGACCGGGTACGGGGCCCAGGTGCAGTTCGGCGCTGCGGGTGGCGATCTGTCCGACCGTGTCGAGGTCGCGGGTGCGGACGGCGGTGGAGATGGCGTCGAGGAGTACGGCGTACTCGCGGCGGGTGCGGCGGTCCGGCGCGGGGGCGGTGCGGTTGAAGCGGACGGTGTCGACCGTGCCGCCGCTGTCGTGGGCGACCACGGTCAGCGCGGGCAGGAAGCCGAGCCGTTCGCGCAGCCGTACCTGGCGGTGGTAGTAGCTGACGACGCCCGCGTACATGACGCCGTCGGAGGGTTCGATGCCGCGCAGGAAGCGTTCGGTGGTCTCCTCGTCCAGGGGGACGGCGAGGGCGTCGGCGACCGCGCGGGCGGTGGCGACCAGGTCGGCCGAGGAGCTGGCGAGGCCCTTGCCCTCGGGGATGCGGCCGGTCAGTTCGAGGATGCCGCCGTCGTGGCCGTAGGCGCGCAGCATGCGGGTGGCCAGCTGTTTCGCCTTGGTCTTGCCGGTGGGGTGGACGGAGACGGTGGCGGCGGCGGTGGGCCGGAACGTGGCGTGCGCCCAGGCGTCGAGGGGGAGGGTGACCAGGAAGCGCCGCCCGTCGGGCAGCATGCCCTGGAGGAGTTCTCCGAAGGTTCCGTTGGCGGTGCCGAAGCCGGTGGTGGGGCTCATACGAGGCCCAGCAGGCGGTCGGTCCCGGTGAGCGCGTCGTGCACGCGGGCGTCGCGCGCGTCCCAGGCCGATGCCGCGTCCTGGAGGACGTCGGCCTGGTCGGCGAGCAGGCGGCGTACCTCGGCGGGGTGGGTGGAGCCGGCGGAGCGTTTCCGGTGGACGCTGCCGGGCACGTCGAAGGCGGCGGCGAGGGCCTGTTCGGGTGCGGCGAGCGTGTGGCCGTGGTCCTGGGCGGCGCGGCGCAGCAGGTCCGGGCGCGGCTGCCGAGGGGTCAGGCCCTGTTCGAGGGCGGCCTGGATGTAGGTGCCGGCCACCACCTGCGCGGTACGCCAGGGGATGCCCTCGGCGAGGGTGAGCTGGTTGGCGAGGGTGAAGCCGCCGACGTACTCGCGTGCGCAGGCCTCGGCCATCTTGTCGGTGCGGAGGTCGAGGTGTCCGGCGACGGCGGTGGCCAGGGCGAGGACGGAGCGTGCGGTCAGGAAGGCGGACAGGAGGTGGGCGCCGGCCTCCTTGGAGACCTCGACGGAGTTGGCGTAGGCGGTGTTGCGCTGTCCGGCCAGGGTGTCGACGTGGAAGGCCGTCAGGTGCGCGGTCCTGCCGCGGATGCGTTCCAGCAGCGGGAAGTTCTTCTTCTGGGGCATCGCCGACGAGATTCCCGCGTAGGCGTCGGGCAGGTCGAGGAAGCCGTACTCGCTGCCGCCCCAGGTGATGAGGTCGGTGGTGAAGCGGCTCAGGACGGTGCCGAACAGGGCGAGTTCGCCGGTGATCCGCATGGCCCAGCCGCGGGACGCCACCGCCATCAGGGCGTGGCGGCGCGGGGTGCGGAAGCCGAGCAGGCGGGCCGCGCCGTGGCGGTCCCAGTCGAGTTCCTGGCCGGCCATGGCGCCGGCTCCCAGGGGGCACTGGTCGATGTCGTCGTAGGTGGCCAGGAGGCGGCCTGCGGTCTCGACGACTTCCTCGGAGAGGGCCGCGAGGTAGTAGCCGGCGGTGATGATCTGTGCCGCCTGGGCGTGGGTGTAGCCGGGCATGACGGTCTCGGTGTGCCGGGCGGCCGTCCGCCGTACCGTCTCGCCGAAGGTCAGCAGGGCGCGGGCGGTCAGGGCCAGCTGGTGGCGGGCGAACATGAGTTGGGCGCAGGCCTGGAGGTCGTTGCGGCTGCGGTCGGCGTGCCAGGCGACGACCGGGTCCGTCAGCCGGTCCGCCACGTGGCGTTCGACGGCGAAGGCGATGTCCGACAGGTTGCGGTCGGGGTCGGCGGTCAGGGTGTCGGCGGTGATCTCGTGCAGGGCCTTGCCGATCCGGCGGGCCTCGTCGGCGGTGATCAGCTCCATCCGCCGGTACTCGACGGCCAGGACCTTCTCGATGGCCACGTACCAGGGCAGGAGGTGTTCGGTCTCGAAGGCGAACTGCGGGGCGAGGACCTCGTCGTGGAGCAGCCGGTGCGGGGCGGAGGAGACCCGTCCGGAGAGGGGCGTGCTCACGGGTCATCCCTCGTTCTTGCGGAGGGTGAAGGCGAGGCTCTCGTGCTCGTGGAAGTACGGCCGGTATCCGGCGTGCGGGGGTTCCATCCAGCGCAGTCGCTCGACGGAGACGACCTCGTCGGACACTCCGCACTGCGCGAGGTAGGCGTCGAGGTCGGGGCGGTCGTAGAACTTGCAGTAGAAGTCGGCGTGGTCGCGGTACTCCTTGGGGCCGATGGCCACCATGCCGGGGTCCGCGACCTGGCAGTCGGCCATGGTCCACATGTTCGCGACGATGTGGCCGCCCGGGCGGCAGATCCGGTACAGCTCCTGGAGCGCCTTGACCGGTTCGGTGAGGTGGCCCAGGAGGTCCCAGCAGAAGATGCCGTCGACGCCGGCGTCGGGCAGGCCGGTGGCGAAGACGTCGGTCTCCTGGAACAGGACGTTGTCGGCGCCGGCCTTCGCGGTGACCGTACGGGCGATGCGCATCGCGTTGTGGGAGGTGTCGCCGGCCAGCACGATCTTGGCGGCCTGGGCGAGGGGGGCGAGGTTGCGGCCGTCGCCGCAGGGGAGGTCGAGGACGATGAAGGCGGCGTGGTCGGCGAAGAGTTTGGCGGTGTTGACGACGTACGGGACCGGGGGGTCGCCCCAGAGGTTGGCGTGGCCGTCGAGGAGGTAGGCGTCGTTCCACTGCCCTTTGGCCAGCTCGTCGGAGGTGGTGTCGGTGGTCACGGGCGGGCCCTTTCTTCTGGCGTGGTGCGGGTGAAGTGCTCGTACATGTCCGTCACGCAGCGGTGTGCGTCGACGAAGGCGCGTGAGTAACCGGGCGTCGGGATCAGGTGGTTGTAGAAGGTGGCGCCCTCGCACAGCGGGCCGATCAGCCACAGCCGCGGGTCGCCGGTGCCGTCCGGTCCGACCGGGTGGAGTGAGGGGTCGACGTCGGCGGCTGTGACGCTGCCGCTGCCCGGCGCGTACGGCGTCAGCAGGCGGCGCCGGCGCAGCGAGCGGACCAGCGGGCTCGCCGAGGCGGCGAGGTCGGGCCAGGGGGCGTTGCCCGCGCACAGCCAGTCCACGCGCTCCAGGTACGGGACCTCCAGGGTGGTCGACGACACGGTCCAGCCGGGGCCCGGTTCCGCCGGGGCGACGCGGGGAGCCGCGCCGAAGGGGAAGCGGACGATTCCGCTGTCGGCCAGGGCGAGGAGTTCGGCGTACCTCTCTTTCTGCGGGCCGACGACCGCGCGGTTCATCAGCGGCACGGTACGGCTCATGAACATGTCGAGCGAGGCCGGGGTCAGGCCACGGAAGTTGACAGCGTCGCGCAGAATGTCACGGACCTCTCGTACGGCTTCCGCCGCCGCTTTGAGCGGGCTGCCGGAAAGGCCCTTCTCCGCCTCGGTGAGATCGTCTCCCACCGTCCTGGTCAGCCATTTCTGATAGTCGTGGCTGTCGTGCAGTTCCATGCTGTGGGACGGGTCCCACAGGGTGGTCGGGTCGAAAGACGTGTCGAGTGCGTCGAGCACCTCGGGGAGTTTTCCCGAGCGGACTGCTTCGGCGAGGTCCGCCGCCAGTTCCTCTTCCGCTTCGTGCCCTTCCTCGACCAGGGTCCGGCATCGGAGGTGGGCGATCCGTATGTCGCTCAGTATCAGCGGCATGAGCTGCTCGTCGAAATCCAGCGGGCCGACCGACCTCAGCGATGCGACGGTCTCGCGGGTGAGGGCCATCGGCTGGAATCGGCTCGTCATCTCCTCGCGCTTCGGCCGGACCCGGAAGGGCATTCCGGAGCGGGAGTACAGCAGAATCCGGGGTTCCGCTCCGCTGGGCCGATAACGGATCTCGCCGGATTTCCGGGAGAACCGTCCGCCGCGCCCGATGGTCAGGGCGGCGACCACGTCCATCGCGGAGAGCCCGAACCCTCCGACGGCCACCGATTCCCCGGGCGCGATGGCCTCGACGCTCTGCGGCAGCGGATAGGGGTCGGTGACGGCACGCGTCCCGGTCCGCCGGCCGTTTCCGACGTGCCCGAGCGTGAGGAACGCGTAGTCGCTGGTGAGCGCCGTCCCGTCGGCCAGGGTGATCCGCACGCCGGTCTCCTCGTGCGACTGGACGTCGACGGCCTCGGAGCGGTGCATGTGCAGGCGCATTCCCTCCGGGGCCCTGCGGCACGTCCACTCGAAGAACCAGCGCAGGTATTCCCCGAGGATCCGCCGGGGCAGGAAATCACCGGGGACGATGGGACGCCCGCCCGACCGGGTCACCGTATGGCCGTCCTCGGCCAGCCGCAGCCCGCGCGCCGTGACCCAGTCGAAGAGTCCTGGCCCGCTCTCCGCTGCCGCGGCGCCCACGGATTCCGGGCCCGGGAACATGGATATCTCGCCGCAGAGCGTATTCAGGAGCAGATAGTCCGGTTGATCGGTGGCGTGTAATCCTTGACCTGATGACGTGGGGTCGACCAGGTCGACTCTCACGGAAAAGGGGAGGGGTTTCATTCCGAGCCAATGAGACGATCCGCTCCAGAATGCTGCACCCTCGGGACCCCAGACCGATGATCCCCACTCTTAATTCGGAGCCCACCCGCAACCCCCGTAGGCAGCGTTTATCGAACGCGTCCCAGCCTAACCTCCACCACCATGGTCACCACACCGCGATTCGACAATGGCGCATTCCTGCTCCGATTCCCGCCATCGGAGACATCCCCTCCGCTCGCGGAACGCCCCGAGCAGCGCCTATGCCAGTCGCCCGCTCACCCACACCGCCGAGAATCGGCCACACCCATCGAATGATCGACTTTTCCGAATCTCCGGTTCCGGTACGCGAATGCGATTCCCTCTCTTTCCGTCGCCCGTATATATATCCGGTGCCGGTGAACTCCGCCTGGATGTCCAGGCGGAGGTGCCGGGGCCCGCGTCAGAAGGTGAGGTTCCAGGCGTCGATCTTGCCCGTGTCGGAGGCGGCGTTGTCGTTGACGCGCAGCTTCCAGGTGCCGTTCGCGGCCTCCGAGGAGGCGTTGACGGTGTAGGTCTGGGCGATGTTGTCGGCGCCGCTGCCGGTGCGGTTGTGCAGCGTGTAGACGGTGCCGTCGGGCGCCACCAGGTCGACCTTCAGGTCACCGATGTAGGTGTGCTTGATGTCCACGCCGACCTTGAGGGTGGCCGGGGCGTTGCCGGTCACGCCGGTGACGGCGATCGGGCTCTCCACGGTCGCGTTGTCGGCGATGGCGACGTCCGCGAGGTTCTCGAAGTACGCGCCGGGCGGCGGGGTGGCCCCGACGGCCTTGAGGGCGTCGACCTGGCCCTCGCCGAAGAACCCGTTGTTGGCCGTCGTGCCCGTGCAGCGGCTGTCCGAGGGGCAGGCGATGTCGTTGGCCTGGGCGGCCAGCTTGGCGCGGATCTGCGCCGGGGTGATGCCCGGGTCGGCGCTCGCGATGAGGGCCGCGACGCCGGCCACGTGCGGGCTGGCCATCGAGGTGCCGCTCTTGTTGCCGTAGCCGCCGCCGGGGAGGGTGGAGTACACGTTGCTGCCCGGCGCCGAGACGTCGATGACGCCCTGCCCGAAGTTGGAGAACGAGGCCTTGGTGACGCCCGAGCCGTTGGCGGCGACCGTGACCACGCCCGGGAGTTCGGTCGGGATGTCGAGGCAGGCGTTGGTGATGGTGCGGGTGACCGGCGTCGAGTCGTTCGGGCTCGCGGAGTCGGTCGTCTTGTGGGCGAGGTCGTAGTTCTCGTTGCCCGCTGCGGCGACCTGGAGGGAGCCCTTGCTCTCGGCGTACGCCTGGGCGCGCTTGACGCCCTCGATGATGGCGGCCTGGTCGATGTTGTCCGGGCAGTTGAACTGCCACGGGTCCGTGTAATAGCTGTTGTTGGTGACCTTGAAGCCGTGGTCACCGGCCCAGACGAAGCCGCAGATGGTGTTCTCGGCGAAGAAGAAGGAGTTGCCCGGCTCGGCGACCCGGACCGCGGCGATCTTCACCCCGGGTGCCACGCCGACGACGCCCTTGCCGTTCTTGGCCGCGGCGACGGTGCCCGCCACGTGGGTGCCGTGCGTGTCGACGTCCCGCCAGGCTCCGGTACGGGTGTCGGGCTTGCCGTAGGCGCAGGAGACCGAGTCGGCGGCGTCGAAGTTGGGCGCCAGGTCCTGGTGCTGGTCGTCCACTCCGGTGTCCAGGATGCCGACCTTGACGGAGGCGGAGCCCGGGTTCACGGCCCAGGCCTGGTCGGCCTTGATCTGGCTCATGTCGGCCCGGACGGGTTCTCCGGCCGGGGTGGAGGACTGGGAGGGGCTGGTCGGGAGCGCCGGGTTGTAGGCGTCGGCCGGGACGTCCGAGGTGCGGGTGGCGCCGACCTGCTGCACGCCGGGGACGGCGCGCATGGCGGTGGCGAATCCGCTGGACGCCGAGTGGGCGACGATCACGCCGATGGCGTCGAAGCCGGAGAAGACGGTGCCGCCGTTGGCCGTGATCGCGGAGCGGACCGCCGAGGTGTCACCGGGGGCGGTGATCACGAGGTAGGCGCGCGTGCCGGCCACCCAGTCCGCGCTCTGGGCGGCCGGTGCTGCGGCCGGGGCGTGGGCCTTGGCGGCCTGCGCGGTGGCGGGGACGACGGGGAGCGTGCCCGCGAGGGCGCTCGTGGCGCCGAACGGGAGGGCGACGCCGAGGGTGACCGCCAGCGCGAGGGTGCGTCTGGTGCGGCTGGATATGTGGGGTGTCAATGCGTCCTCCGGAGAGTCCGGCCATGCCGAGGGCACCGGCCGGACCGTACGAAACGAATGGTGGATGCAAAATGTCAGGTGCATGACCTTGAAGGGAAGTACCTTTCCGTACAGGACACGGCATGGCCGAAAACAGACGTGCTGCGGGTGTCGGGAGGTCCGGTCGGGCCCGCGGCCTGTCAGCCCGCGCCCCCCGGAGTGACCAGCCCCGTCTCGTAGGCCACCACCACGGCCTGCGCCCTGCTGCCCAGGTCCAGCTTGGTCATCGTGCGGTTGAGGTGGGTCTTGACCGTCGCCTCGCTGATGAACAGCTCGCCGGCGATCTCCAGGTTGGACAGACCTCTCGCGGTCAGCCTCAGCACCTCCACCTCGCGCGCGGTCAACGCGCCCAGATCGGGCGGCGGCTCGTCCGTTCTTCCGGCGCCCGCGGCCTGGTGGGCGAACGCCTCGACCAGGCGGCGTGTGACGCTGGGCGCGAAGAGCGCGTCTCCCCCGCCGACCGCGGCCACGGCGGCGAGCAGCCGGTCCGGCCCCGAGTCCTTGAGCAGGAAGCCGCAGGCACCGGCGCGCAAGGCGCCGTACACGTACTCGTCGAGGTCGAAGGTGGTCAGGACGAGGACCCGGGGCGGCGGGTCCGGGGCTTCGGCGAGGATCTTCTCGGTGGCCGCGACGCCGCTCATGCCGGGCATCCGGATGTCCATCAGGATCACGTCGGGACGGGTCCGTGCGGCCAGGGCGACGGCCTCCTCGCCGTCGCCCGCCTCGCCGACCACCTCGATGCCGGGTGCCGCGCGCAGCAGCCCCACCAGGCCGGCGCGGATCAGGAACTGGTCGTCGACGACGAGCACCCTGGTCATCCCGATGGGTCTCCCCCTTCGCCCACGGTCTGTGCGGAGGTGGGCAGCGTCAGACGCACCGCGAAGCCCCCCTCGCCGCGCGGGCCGATGTCGACCCGCCCACCGTAGAGCTTGGCCCGCTCACGCATGCCCATCAACCCATGCCCGCTGCCCGGCGGAACCTTGTCCGGAATCACCCCCTGTCCGTCGTTCACGACGCTGACCTCCAACTGGCGTGGCCCATAGCGCAGTTCCACGCACGCGGCGGCTCCGGGCGCATGCTTCAGCACGTTGGTCAGCGCCTCCTGCACGACCCGGTACGCGCACAGTTCGACGCCGGGCGCGAGCGGGCGGACCGTGCCCTCGGTCCGCAGGCCGACCCGCACGCCGCCGGACCGTACGCGCTCGACCATCTCCCCCAGGCGCGCGAGGCCCGGCATGGGCGTGGCCGGGGCGCCGTCCTCGTCCGAGGCCCGCAACACCCGCAGCATGCGGCGGAGTTCGTCGAGGGCCTCCGCGCTGGTGCCGGAGATCGTGGAGAGCGCGGCGCGCGCCGTGTCGCGGTCCGAGTCGAAGACGAACCCGGCCAGGCCCGCCTGCACCGAGATGACCGACATGTGGTGGGCCACCACGTCGTGCAGCTCGCGCGCGATCCTGCCGCGCTCCTCGGCCACTTCCCTGCGGGCCCGTTCGGCCTGCTCCGCGCGGAGCCTGCCGGTCAGTTCGGCGCTGCGGCGGGCGATGACGCCGAAGCGCCACAGCACGGCGGGAAAGACGACGGCCTGGCCGACGACGGACGCCATGGAGCCGCCGTCGCTGACCAGTCCCGCGTAGATCCAGACCCCGGCCATCGCGACGGCGCAGACGACGGAGGTCCGCACGGGACGCAGCGACGCCACCGTGTACACGGCGAGCATCGGCCCGAAGGAGTTCACGACGGGCCAGTAGCCGGCGGTGACGTAGCAGAACCACACGAGGTGGACGACGGCGCAGACGGCGACCGGCGCCCTGCCGCGCAGCGCGAGCGGCAGGTTGACCAGCCCGACGAGCGCGTACGCGGGCGCGTCGAGGGAGGACCATCCCTGGCTCGCGGCTTCCTGCCCGAGGAGCACGGACACACCGGCGAGTGCCACGGCGATCAGCGCGTCGGCCGCCAGGCCGGCCCGGACTGGAGGGCGGATCCGCATTGCCGCAGCGTAGCCGGGGGCGTGCGGCGAGACGTCAAACTGCCGCGGTACCGCGAAAGGTGGAGGAACCAGGCGTCTACCGCCGCGGGTCTGCCGGGAGTTCAACCCGCTGCCGGACGCGGCCCGGCATGGACCGCCCGTAGTTTCTTGCCTCAGCACGACGGCGCCGCGGCCGACCACCGGGCGCCACACGGACACGGTCGACACGGGGGCCCGACGGGGGAACCCGGCCGGTGGTCCGGGAAAGGATCCGACACGATGACGGCACGAAAGAGCCTCGCCCTGGCGACGGCCACCGTGGCGCTGGGCACCGGGCTCGCGGTAGCCGCTCCGGCCGCCCAGGCGGCGCCGGTGGCGCAGAGCACCGCCACCTCGCAGACCGGCGCTGCCGCCGCGAAGGCGAGCTGGCACCTGATCTGGGGCCCGAAGAGCCACAAGCCCACCAAGTACTGGGCCACGCAGGACTTCGTCCCGCGCAGCAGCACGCTCGGCGTCAACGCGCGCTGCTGGAACGGCGGCGACGGCACCAAGTACAAGATCGACGTGGTGCGCACCCGCGACAAGAAGGTCGTCAAGAAGGGCGGCTGGGGCTACTGCAACGGCGGCTGGATGACGGTGAAGGCGAAGGCGTCGTCCGGCACGGCGTACTACATGCGCATCTACCTGAAGGGCAAGGCGCACACCATCCAGGCCAAGGCGTACTACTACCGCTGAGGCGGGGGACGGTCGTCGCCGGGCAACCGCGGCGTGACACGACCGAAATACCCGCCCGGCCCTCCCTCCACGGGAGGGCCGGGCGGGATCCCGTGTGCTCGTCCTCGTCCTCGTCCTCGTCCGAGTGCGGTGAGCACCTCGCGGGCGACGCGCTCGCCGCTCTCCACAGCGCCGTCGAGGTAGCCCTGGCTGTGATACGGACCGGCCCCGGCGGCACCTACGCCGTCCAGACCGCAGCACAGACCCCGAGTTCTTCGCGCGACGGTTTGCAGGCACGGTGTACGCCGTGTTGCGCGCACTCCGGCCGCCCGTCGTCACCGCTGCGGCACTCCTGCCAACTGCCGCGACTGGGCCACCAACCGGTCCGCGCTGTCCCAGACCTCGACGTCCTCGTCGAGGAAGCCGCCGGCGAGGTTGCGCGTGGTTTTCGAGACGCGTAGCGGACCGGGGGCAGGGCGGCAGCGGACGTGCACCGTCAGCTCGATCGTGGGCGCCCAGCCGGACAGGCCCAGTTCCAGGATGGTCGGCGGCAGCGCGTCGACCGCCAGCATCAGCGAGAAGGGGTCGGGGTCGCGGCCGTCGGCGAGTCCGAACCAGGCCCGCATCGCCCCCTTGCCGGAGGGCGAGCCGAGTGCCCAGCCCATGGTGGACGGGGCGATCTTCAGTGTCAGCCGGTCGGCGATCGCCGACTGGACGGACTCCGGCGCCGGACCGTCCTCGGAGCCGAAGCACTGCTCGATGGGCGGGATCGCGGGCGGCGCGGCCGTCGTACGGACGTCGTCCGGCAGCGCGTCCAGGTCTCCGTACGCGGCGAGGACGCGGATGCGTTCGACCTCGCGGCCCTGCTCGTCGTGCTGGAAGAGGGATGCCTGGCCCCTCGACAGCGTCCGTCCGGTCCGTACGACGTCCGTGCGCACGACCGCCGGGCCGGGCCGGGGTGCTGTCAGGTAGTGCGCCGAGATGGTGAACGGGTCGGAGTGCGGCAGGGCGTCAGCGAGGGCGCGGCCCACGACGGCCAGCAGATAACCGCCGTTGAGCGCTTTGACGAACGTCCAGTCGGCGGAGAGGTCGACGTCGTAGACCCCGGGGGCCTCGGGGCCGCGCGCGGTGACCGCGGTGCCCCGGTCGAACTCGCTGTCACCGATGGTGGCGCGCACGACGGCTCCTTCTGGCATGGCTGAACCTCTTCGGTAGAGACAACTGAGCGTCAGCTCTGGGCTGGAGCCGGGCCGGGCCGGGCCGGGTGGACCGCAACAGGTCCGTTGCGGCCGTGCCAGCCAGTCAACATCGTCGGCCGGCGATGTGCCTGGCCCTGGCTGTCCTACCGTCGCGGAGTCCCCTGCTTCCGGCGCATCCGAGAGTCGTTCGGCGCCCGCCCGGACCACGGCCTCCTGCTGCTCCACCGCACGGGTAGGGCGCAGAAGCTGGAACTCCCCGTGTCACGAGGCGTCGTGAACCGGCAGGTGGCGTGTCCGGGCCAGGCCCTATTCACACGAGGGGTGTGCTCTCCTCCCCGCGCCGGGCCACCTGGCCGATGAGGATCGCGACGTTGCGGTCGATCCTCCGGGTCTCCGTGACGAGGCGTGGATCGGCACCGATACGCGGGCCCGCGGGCCCGGGTTCGGCGGTGGCGGCCAGGCTGCGCCGCCGGGACCGCAGCGGGCTGACCGGGGTACGGCGCTCCCGGCCAGGCCGCGGTCCGTGCGCCGGGGCAGCGGGTCTTGGTGTGGGTCGTGTGGTGGCGAGGCTTGCGTCGCTTGGGGCGGCGGCCCCGGAACGGAACCCGGACGGATCCGCGGCGTCTTGGTGTGCTTTGTCCGCCCGGCATGTGAGCCCCGTGCCAGCGAGGGTTCCGAGGAGGGCCTGGACGTTCATTCCGGGGCGTTCGTGTTTCGGCGTAAGTGTCACCGCACCGCAGGTGGGCCAGGGCGAGCGGGGCCTGACGTCCGGTCGAGAATCCGTCTGCCAGGAGCCCTCGTCATTGCGCAGGACAGCCCAACTCACGGTCACGCAGGCCCCCTGCCCGTCCCCCGCAGCAGGCCCGCCGGATTTCCTCAGTGTCCGGTCCGCACGGCCGGTGTGCTGGGCTGTTCCGGCTGTTCGTGTTTGGCTCGTTGGATCTGTGCGTAGACCCGTGCCCGGAGTTCTGCGAAGCGGGGGGTGGAGCGGGTGTGGAGTTGGTCGCGTTCGTCGGGGAGGTCGATGTGCAGGTCTTCCTTGACGACGGTCGGGGACTTGGACAGGACGATCGTGCGCTGGCCGAGGTAGACGGCCTCGTCGATGTCGTGGGTCACGAACAGGACGGTGACGCCGAGGTCGCGCCACAGGCGTCGGACGAGGTCTTCCAGGTCGGCGCGGGTCTGGGCGTCGACGGCGGCGAACGGCTCGTCCATCAGGAGCACTTCGGGCTGGTAGGCGACGGCGCGGGCGATGGCGACGCGTTGCTGCATGCCGCCGGAGAGCTGCCAGGGGTAGGCGGCGTGGGCGTCGCTGAGGCCGACGACGTCCAGGGCGTGTTCGACGAGTTCGGCCTGGCGTGCTTTGCCGAGCTTCTTGCCGCGCAGGGGCAGTGCGACGTTCTGCCGGACGGTCATCCACGCGAACAGGGAGCGGCCGTACTCCTGGAAGACGACGGCCATCCCGGGCGGCGGTCCGGTGATCGGCCTGCCCTGGAGGCGCAGTTCACCGCCCGTGGGGTCGAGGAGTCCGGAGACGCACTTGAGGAGGGTGGTCTTGCCGCAGCCGGACGGCCCCACCAGGCAGACGAGTTCGCCCGCGTCGAGGGAGAAGGTGACGTCGCGCAGTGCTTCGACCGTGCGGCCGTGCCCGGTGTAGGTCTTCTGTAGCTTCCGAATGTCGAGCAGGGACATGGGCACCTCCGGGGGAGCCTGTCGGTCAGGAGTCGCGCTGGGCACGGCGCGCACCGTGGTACCAGGCCAGGGCCCGGTTCTCCACGAACCGGAAGAGCTGGGAGAGCAGGAAGCCGAGCAGGCCGAGCAGCAGGACGCCGCTCCACATCTCGGGGATGGCGAACGAGCGCTGGAACTGCACGATCGTGAAGCCGAGGCCGTTGGTGGAGGCGAACATCTCGCTGATGACCATGAGGATGATGCCGATGGACAGGGCTTGCCGCATGCCGGTGAGGATCTGCGGGCTCGCCGAGCGCAGCACCAGGTGCCAGAGCCGGGACGGTCCGGTGATCCCGTAGGAGCGGCAGGTGTCGTCGAGGACCTCGTCGACGGCGCGGACCCCCTCGGCCGTGTTCAGCAGGATCGGCCAGACGCAGCCGCTCGCCACCACGATGATCTTCATGGTGTCCCCGATGCCCGCGAACAGCATGATCACGGGCACGAGTACGGGCGGCGGAACGGCGCGGAAGAGTTCCAGGACGGGTTCCAGCACCTCGCGCAGCACCCGGACCGCGCCGACGGCGAGGCCCACCGCGACGCCCACGGCCGCGGCGAGCAGGTATCCGGCCGTCAGCCGCAGCAGGCTGGGCAGTACGTCCGAATTCAGCCGGTCGAGGGTCCAGACCTCGGTGAACGTGTCCAGGATCGTGGAGAGCGGGGGCAGGTAGAAGTCGGTGCTGCCGGCGCTGGCGAACCACCAGACGGCGAACAGTACGGCGGGCAGGGTGACGGCGAGCAGGACACCGCGTACGGCGCTGCGAACGGACATGTGCGTCTACCTCCCGGTCCGCTGGGACTGGTGCCAGTGCAGCACCCGGCGCTCGACCGCCCGCGCGGCCAGGTTGACGGCGACGCCGACGAGGCCGGTCGTCAGCACCAGGGCGTACACCCTGGGCACCGCCCCGGAGGTCTGGGCGACGGCCAGTTCCTGGCCGAGGCCGGGTGAGCCGATGACGAGTTCGGCGGTGACGGCGAGCACGAGCGCGACGGTCGCGGCGAGCCGTACACCGGTCATGACGTAGGGCAGCGCCGTGGGCCACAGGACGTACCTGATCCGCTCCCAGGCGTTCAGCCGGTAGCTGCGGGCGGTGTCACGGGCCACCGGGTCGACGTCGTGGAGGCCGGCGAGCACCTGGACCAGCATCTGCCAGAACGAGGCGTACACCACCAGGAGCAGTTTCGACCGCAGGTCGGTTCCGTACAGCAGGACCGCGACGGGGATCAGCGCGACGGAGGGGATGGGCCGCAGGAATTCGATGGTGGAGGCGGTGGCCGCGCGCAGCAGGGGTACCGATCCGATGATCACGCCCACGACCGCTCCGGCCACGACGGCGATGGCGAGGCCGATCCCCCAGCCGGTCAGGGTGTCGCCGAGAGCGGACCAGAAGCTGCCCTCACCGAGCATGTTCCCGAGGGCGCGGACCGTCGTGGAGGCCGGGGGGAGGTAGTCGGGGGAGACGAGCGAGGTGCGGGGCAGCGTCTCCAGTACGGCCGCCAGCCCGGCCACCCCGGCCAGTCCGCGCAGGACGGACGGGGCGGGCAGGGGCAGGCGCCGCGCGGTCGCGGGGCTTTTGACGTCCGCGAGGGTCATGAGAACAGGGCTCCGATGTCCGGCTTCTTGTCGCCGAACACGCCGTCCTGGGCGCCGAGCTGGGCCAGTTTCTCCAGGGAGGCGCGGTTCACGGCGGTCGGCCAGTTCGGCAGGATCAGCTTGTCCAGCACGTCACCGCTGATCTTGGTGTAGGTGGTGAGGGTCTTGCGTGCCTCGTCCGGGTGGGCGGACGCGTACTCCAGGGACTCGTTCATCGCCTCGGTGAACTTCTTCACGAGGGCGGGGTTCTGCTGCGCGATCTTCGTCGAGGTGAAGTACGCCGCCACGGTGAGCGCGGGGTCGGTCTCGGCGAAGGGCGAGGCGATGACGCGGGCCCCCTGGCCCTTGGCGATGGTCTGCGAGGGCTCCCCCATCCAGGCGGCGTCCACCCGGCCGTCGTCCAGCGCGGCCGGCATCTGGTCGAAGGGGATCTCGACGAACTTGACCTTCGAGGGGTCTCCCCCGGCCCTGCGCACCGTCTCACGGACCGTCGTGTCACCGATGTTCTGGAGCGTGTTGACGGCCACGGTGCGTCCGGCGAGGTCCTTGGCGGACTTGGCCGGGCTGTCCTTCTTCACCAGTACGGCGGTGACGTCGGCGCCCACCTTGCCGTTGGAGGCGGCCCCGTTGGCGACGGCCTTGATGGGCACGCCCTTGGTCTGGGCGAGCAGCAGGGACGTGGTGTTGCTGAAGCCGAACTGGAACTGGCCGCTCACCACACCGGGGATGATCGCGGCACCGCCTTGCGCGGTGACCGTCTTAAGGCGGATGCCGCGCTTCTCGAAGAAGCCCTGCTTCTGGCCGAGATACAGGGGTGCCACGTCGACGATGGGGATGATGCCGACGGTCACCTCCGTGGTCTTGCCACCGGAATCCGACGTCCCCTGGGCGTCGCCGGAGTCCGACGAACCGCATGCGGTGAGTCCGGCGATCGACAGCACGACCAGGGCGAGACCCGTCATACGCCTGTGCATGAGCTCCTCCTTGAGCAAGAACGGATAACGAGACGCGCTGCCGCACGGGGAGAGAGGTGAAGGGACGAGCCGGTTGGGTCCGTGGGGCTCGGCCGGCGACAGCCATGGGGTCCGGGAGAACCGCTCAGGCGCCGAAGCCGGAACGACCGAGCCCATGCTGTGCACTATCTTGACGACCGCAATCTACACACCTAACTTCGCCGTGTCAGTGCCTGCGACGAAGGAATCCGCCACCGATCCTCCACCCGCCATTCCCTGACGCCGAGGAGTTCCGGCCCATGCCGCACCGCACCCTCACGGCTCCCGCAGCGCCCCCGTCGACGTCCCCGTGCACGAGGGACGGGCCCGGCGCCCCGGCGGGTCTCGACACGCGTACGACCGAAGCCGATCCCCCGTCGGCCGTGACCTCGCCCAGATGGACGTGAACGCCCCGCACGACCGACCGTCACCGGCCGCCCCGAACCGTTTCGCGGGATCACCGGTACGTCCGCAGTCGCTCCTGCTCGCCTTCTTCGGCAACCACGTCCTGAACGAGGGCCCCCTCTACGTCTACTCCGGGAGCATCATCGACATCCTCGCCCGGACCGGAGTGGGTGAACAGGCGGTGCGTTCCACGCTCAGCCGCATGGTCAACCGCGATCTCCTCGCACGCCGCAGGAACGGGCGGCGCATGTACTTCGGGCTCACCCCGCTCGCCACCGAGATCCTCCGCGACGGCAAGCGCCGCCTCTGGCAGACGAGCGTGGTGAACGAGGACTGGGACGGCACCTGGACGCTGCTGGGTTTCTCCCTCCCCGACTCCTGGCACAGCCAGCGCCACGACCTGCGCTCACGTCTGGGCTGGCTCGGTTTCGGACCGCTCTACAACGGCCTGTGGATCGCCCCCGGCCACGTCGACCTCACCGCCGTCATCGACGAACTCGGCGTCTCCGCGCACGTGAAGGTCTTCCACGCCCGCGCCGACGACGCGACCGACATCCGCCTGATGGTCAGCGGCACGTGGGACCTGGACTCCCTGGCCGCCCGCTACACCGCCTTCTCGCGGCGCTGGGCCGCCACCGAGTGGTCCGCGTCGGACGCCATCGCCGTCCGGCTGCGTCTGGTCAGCGAATGGCTGGAGATCATCCGCTCCGACCCCCGACTTCCCGGCCCCTACCTCCCCGCCGACTGGCC
>NZ_LIRL01000153.1 GCF_001419795.1 Streptomyces niveiscabiei | reverse complement strand
GGGTGCGGGCGGGCAGGGCGCGGGTCACGGACGCCGGGCCGAGGGTCAGGCACAGCAGCCGGGCGCCGTGCCGGCCCGCGGTGAGGGTGGTGGCGCCGCCGTGCGGGGCGAGGATGAGGCCGCCCGCGGTGAGCGGGACGGGGCGCCGGTCGGCGTGCACCGTCCCCGTCAGGACGTACCAGACGGTCTCGGTGCCGGCGCGGCCGGCCGGCTCCCAGCGGGTGCCGGGGGCCAGTTCGACCTCGTCGAACGCCTCGCACTCGCTGTGCAGCATCCCCCGCCGGGCGAGGCAGCGGACGGCTGCCCGCTCCTCGCCCGGCCCGAACAGGACGGCGCTGGACGGTCCGTCGTGGACGATCACGGCCGACTCCCTTTCTGTCGAGGTGAGTTGGGCTGGGGGGGGCTAGGCCGCGAGGCGGCGTTCGTCCGGCAGCGGGACGTCCAGGACGGCGTGGAAGTACTCCAGGCCGCCGTCCCCGGCCCACAGCCGCACCGTCCCGCCCAGCGGAAGGGTCAGCGCGGTCCCCGAGGCCACCCGGACCTCGCGGTCGGCGGTGCGGGCGACCCCCGTACCGCTCAGCACGAACACCGTGTGCTCGGTGCCGCGCGCCGCGAACTCCACGCCCGCGTGCGGCGGGAGGTCCTGGACCCGGATGGTGCGCAGCGGCCCGGTCAGGACGCTCTGGGCGTCCAGCGGTCCATGGGCGCGCAGGTCCCGTACGACGATGCTGTTCACGGAAGGCTCCTCTTCCTCCGAAGACCTGCGGGGCCTCGGGAAGACCGCGGGCAACTCCACCACCAGCCAGGACAGCGGCCGTTGCCCGGTGTTGTGCAGCGCGTGCCGGGAACCGATCCCGGTGAGGACGGCGTCCCCGGCGCGCACCGGATGCGCCACGCCGTCGAGGTGGATCTCACCCCGGCCGCGCAGCAGGAAGTACAACTCCTCGGTGCGGGAGTGCAGATGCTCCCCGCTGACCCCGCCGGGCGGCAGCCAGGCCCACTCGACGGCCTCCCAGCCGCCGTACAGGCCGGTCCGCCGCGCCAGGCAGGACCAGCGGGAGATCCCGTCCGAGTCGTGCACGCCGTGCACCACGGCGGGGGCGTGCACGTCGGCCACTACCAGTGCGTCACGCATGGGACCGCACCTCCTTCGCGGCGCGCGCCAACTTCTGGGCCGCGCCGGTGATCTCACGATCCGTCAGGTCGTTCACGAACACCGCGTCACCGATGCCGACCGGCAGCGGCAGCCGCTGCATGCCGTCCCGGTGGCGGACCGTGTCCGCGAGGGCGGAGCGGAGCAACTCCGGCTCCAGCAAGGGGTGGTGGACCGGCAGACGCAGGGCGCGCATCGTGTCCAGGACACGCGTGCACTGACGGTCCGTCATGAGGCCGCGGCCACGGGCGATCACGGTGGTCAACGCCATGTCGAGGTTGACCGCCTCGCCGTGCAGCAGCGCGGGGAGGGCCTTCATCTCCAGCGTCGGGCTGAAGGAGTGGCCGTAGTCGACGACCCGCTCCAGGCGGTGCTCCCACAGGTTGTCGTGGAGTTCTTCGAGCATCCCGTGCACCGCGCGGGCCAGCACGTGGTGTGCCGTGGTCCGCAGCGGGCCGTCCGCCTGGAACCGGCCCGCGAGCAGGCGCTCGCCGCTGTTCTCCAGCAGGTCGAACAGGTCGCGGTCCTTGATCAGCGCGATCTTCAGGATCTCGGCGAGGCCGTTGGCGACATGCCGCTCGTCGAGCGTCGCGAGGAACGCCGGGTCCAGCAGCGTCTCCGTCGCCGGGTGGTACGTACCGAGGCGGTTCTTGCCGGCGCCGAAGTTCACGCCGGTCTTGGCGCCGACCCCGGCGTCGACCAGCCCGATCAGCGTCGTCGGCACCCGGACGTACGGCGTACTGCGCCGGTACAGGCTGCACGCCAGGCCCACGATGTCCAGCAGCACACCGCCGCCGATCGCCACGACCGGCTCGCGCCGCCGGTCCAGACCGAACCGGTCCATCGCGTCGACCACGGAGTACACGGAGTCCATCGTCTTCAGCCGCTCGTGCGCGGGCAGCACATGCACCGTGTACGACGCGTGCCGCGCCGCCTCGCAGTACGCGCGGAGCCGCGCCCCGTACAGCCGGTCCACATCCTCCTCGACGACCAGCAGCCGCCGAGCCGGAGTGCCCTCCCCGTCCGG
This sequence comes from Streptomyces niveiscabiei, assembly GCF_001419795.1. GTDB lineage: Bacteria > Actinomycetota > Actinomycetes > Streptomycetales > Streptomycetaceae > Streptomyces > Streptomyces niveiscabiei. Next base: position 170 of record NZ_LIRL01000153.1, on the reverse strand, counting down.
GAGCCCGGCACGCGCGAGGGCGGGATTACGGGGGTCCAGAACGCCGGGAGCGAAACGGACCCGGTAGCTCACGGGCTTCGCGGTGTCCACGGTCCAACTACGCGCGACACCGGGACCGTCCGTGGTGGTGAGGCCGTGGGTGGTGGGAGGCGGGAAGGGCATGGCGGGTC